>DATLIF010000043.1:0-9978 GCA_035539575.1 Fimbriiglobus sp.
GCCGGGCGCCTTGTCCCGCAGCGGGCACGGCACGCCGTCGAACAGGTAGGCCGGCCGGAGGTTGACGTACTGGTCGAACCGGCGGCGCATCGGCAGCAGCAGGCTGTGGACGGGGATGTGGTCGGGCACGTCGGGCTGGCCGATCGCCCCGAACAGGATGGCGTCGTGCTGTTGCAGCACCTCCCAGCCGTCGTCGGGCATCATCTTGCCGTGCTGCTTGTAGTAGGCGGTGCTCCAGGGGAGCCGGTTCCAGCTCAACTCGGAGTTGTCTAGCTTCGCCGCCCGTTCGGCGACTCGGACGGCCTGGTCGATCACCTCGGGGCCGATCCCGTCGCCGCCGATCACCGCGATCCGGTGCGCTGCCATTGCATCCTTCCTGTTGTTCCGGTATGCCACCCAGCCCAGAATCTCGACCCCTGCGCAACAACCGGCACGTCCGGCGCGGCCCATCGCCGCGGCCGGCGGGGAGTGTCGGTTTCCGCCCGCCGGGGTGGCGTGGGTGGGGTCGTCGAGGCACAGTTTACTCAGGGGGCCGGCGCGCGGCCGGCCCCCGACCCCGAGCGAGCGATGGACAGCCGCTGCGAAGCCACGACAACCCCACCGCGCTACCGGCTCCGGCCGGCGGCCGCGGCGGTCCTTTGCGCCGCGGTCTTCCTCATCGGGTGCAAGAACTCGGGCGGCGGCGTGTTCGGCCGGCGGACGGACCCGGAGGGGAACCTGATGTCCCGCGGCGACCCACTTTTGGGCGGGTCGCGCATCCCGCCGCAAAACCTGCCGGTGCCGGGCCGCGAGGGGTACGGGGCCAAGGAGCGCCGCGACCCGCTACTGGGCTCGCCGGCCGGCCGCGACGGCAACGCCAAGCAGGCCGGCCAGGGCGGCTCGAAGGAGTCGGCGATCCGCCGGCCGACGAAGGACGAGCCGTTCCGCCCCGGACCCGGCACGACCAACGCCGCCCTCGCCGGGCACCTGGTGCCGGACGACACCCTGTCCATCGGCGACCGGCGGACGCCGGGCCGCACCGCCTCGCAGCCGAAGGACGCCGGCCCGGACGCCGACCGCGCGGCCGACGAGCTGCGTCGGCTCGGGGCGACCGTCGAGGGACCGTCGCGATCGGGCGACGGCTACGAGGTGCGGGCGTCGGTGCCGCTGGGCGACGAGGGCCGGGTCCGCCAGTACACCGGTACAGGTCCGACCGCCGCCACGGCCGTCAAGCAGGTCCTCGATCAGATCAAGAGCGACCGGAAGTAGACGACCTTCGCCACAATCCAATGAAGCGAGCGGGGGGCGTCAGCCCCCCGAGTGACGAGCGAACTCGCGGCCACTACCTCGGGGGGCTGACGCCCCCCGCTCGCCGTGCTGGTGCTGGGTGTCGTCACCCCGGATTGGGGGTCAGGTCCCGGAGTGACCGAACCACACCGGACCGCTTACCATAACCCTGTGCGCGAACTCCCCCGACCCGACCTCGTCCCGCCGCCCCGCGCGTCCGGGCTGCGACGGCTGCTGTACGTCGCCGCCGGGCTGACGTGCGTGGGGCTGGCGTACCTGGGGGCGGTGCTGCCGGGGCTGCCGGTGACGCCGTGGGTGTTGCTGGCGAGCTACTGCTTCGCGCGCTCGTCGCGGCGGCTGCACCGGTGGTTGTCGCGGTCGCCGATCTTCGGCCGGTTGATCCGCGACTGGGACGAGCACCGCGGCATCCGCCGGCCGGTGAAGGTGCTGGCGGTGGCCCTGGTGGTGGCGGCGTGCGGGTTCAGCATCGGCTACGCGACCGTTCCGCCGTGGGTGAAGTGGACCATCGGCGGGCTGGGGCTGGTCGGCATCAGCGTGATCCTGTTCGTCGTGCCGACCATCCGGGACGGGAAGCGATGAACCCCGCCCGCCGCGGCAGGCGGGGTTCGGAATTTAGCGCCAGTCGATGCCGGTGATCGTCTGGTTGTACTCCCGGCGGATGATGGTCTTCGCATTCGACCCGTCCGGGTCGGCGACCGTCACCCGGCTGGCTTGCCACCGGTGCGGCCCCGGCCCGGCGGGCGGCGGCGTCCCAGGTGGTTGTGGAATCTCCTCGTACCAGTGGTACAGGATGCGTTTCCCGTCCGGCGACCAGCAGGCCCCGTAGACGGTGGAAGCACCTTCCACGAGCCGGACCGGCGTTTCGGTCTTGTCGGTCAGCGACAGGATCACCAGACCCTGTGTTTCTACCCGGACAGTCCAGCCGGCCGGCCCCCCGGGTGCTGCTCCCTGCGGCGGACTCCACCCCGAATGGCGGTTGCCCAGCACCCGCTTCCCGTCCGGGGAGAACCGGATGCCAATGAAATCGTCTTTGCCGATGGGTGTGGGTTCCAACGTGTCCAGCGGGGCAAGGTAGGTCTGGCGCCTCCTGACGCCGACGTCGTGGGTCACTGTCAGCAGAGACTTGCCGTCGGGCGACACGTCCACCACCCCGTGTCCGGCCGGCAGCGCGAGCCGAGTTTTGGTCTTCGTCTTCAAGTCGTACACCCAGCTCGCGGTCGGGAACCTCTGGCCTTCTTTCAGTTCGTCGGCCACCTTCTCCGGGTCGATCTCGTTACCGTATAGCTTGGTTCCGTCCGGTGACCAGCAAGCCCGACCCATGTACAGGTCGCGCAGCACCGGCTCGGCCGGTCCCTCGTCGGCGTCCAGGTCGAGGACGAACAGGTCCTGCCTCTGCCACGTGATCGGCTTCGGGCCGGGGGCGGGCGGACGCTCCACGAAGGCCACCGCCCGCTTGCCGTCCGGGGAAAGCCGGACGTACCACGGCTGCCCCGCGCCCCCGACCTTTGGCACGCGGATCGGGGTCCCGTCCGGCTTGAACAACTCGGCCGGCTTGTCGCCCCTCAGGGTGCTGACCAGGATCACACCCTCGCGCGGGGCCGCCGGAACCGGGGCACGGCGGACCGCCCGGACCGGCTCGGTTCGCCGCTCCTCGTCGCCGGCCCCGGCGCTGCCGTCCCACGCGAACACGCCCGCGGCGCCGGTCAGGAGCAACACCACCCCGGCCGACGCCACCTTCAGCTTCTTCAGCAGCATGGTTCGGAACACTCCTCGTGAGAGTTCGGACACCGTCATCGCCACCGGCCCCAGACTCGCCAGCCCCGCCGCCGCGTCCGCCAGATCGGCCGGCAGCGCGACCGCTGTCGAGCGATCGAACAGCACCGCCAGCCCGGCCGCGGACACCACCACCCCGCGGCCCCGCAGGCGCTCCGCGAGTAGCCTCCGTGCCTTCGCCAGCCGGCTGGAGAGCGTCCCCTCCGGGACGCCGAGCCGGTCGGCGGCCTCCTTGCGGCTCAGGCCGTCCAGCTCGCACAGCACCACCGCCGCCCGCAAGTGGTCCGGCAGCCGGGCGACCTCTTCGTCCAACGCCCACAGCGCGTCGGCATCAGTAGGTGATTCGGCGGACGCGGCGCGGTCGGGGACTGCGGCCACAGGAACTTCCCGCGACCGGCGGCGGGCGGACATCGAACGCGCCTCCCGGGCGGTGCGGACAGCGACCCCGTATAGCCAGGCCCGGACCGCTTCCCGCGGCGACACGTTCGCGGCCCGGCGAGCCAGTACCAGGAACGCGGCTTGAAAGGCGTCGTCCGCGAGATGGGTATCGCCGGCCACCCGCCGGCAGACGGCCAGGACCATCGGCCCGTGCCGGCAGACCAGCGCGGCGAAGGCGTCCCCGTCGCGGGACCGAACGAACCGGCCGACGAGTTGGCCGTCAGTCAGATCGGGCATGAGTACCCGGCCGACGCGAGTAATGGTTTCGGATAGGGAATGAGGCATGGCACCCTCAGTGGCTCGCACATCATATTGGGCGGCGGTGCCCCGGCGCGTCGCGGGAAAATGCGAGCGGCCGGCAGAAGCCGGCCGCTCGGGTCGCCTGATCAGGGAATTCGGCGTTCAGTACCAGCCGACCAGGCCGAGGGGCAGAACCTCGGCTTTCGTCCCGATCACGGAGAGGACCGTCCGCGGGTCGCCGCCGTCCTGGGTGTAGCTGACCACCCGGAACTCGTACCCATCGACGCGGACGCAGTGATAACCGACCGCGATCCGCCTGCCGTGCGGGCTCCAGGCGGCCTGAGTGATCCGTCCGAGTCCGACGACATCGGGCGGGGGCGCGACGACCCGCTCAAGGATGTTGTCTTTGATGGTGAGGATGAACACCCCGTCGAACGTATCGAGGTCGCCGCCGGGCTGACGCTGGGACCAGACGGTGACTAACGCCCGCCTGCCGTTCGGCGCGAACGACCCGTAGGCGAAGTGATCCTTGCCGAACACCCGCCGGACCGTCTTGCCGTCTTTGCTGACCAGGGCGAGCCATCGGGGGGCACTGAAACCTTCCCGCTCTTGCTTGTACGTCAGATACCAGTCCCCGTCCGGAGAGCAAGCGACCACGCGGTGCAAGCTTCGGCGGTACGCAGCCGGATCGGAGAGACCGACCTTCCCCACGCCACCCTCCGGCGGCCCCCCCTTGATCGCGGGCAGCGGCAACAGGTCCACCCGGCCGGTGTCCGCGTCGAACGTCAGGTTGACGCAGTGCGAGCCCGCTCCGAACGCCCCGTCGTAGACGTGGCAACCGTCGATCAGCCGCTTGCCGTCTGCGGCCCAGAACGGGTAGCTGAACTGTCCGCCCGGCGGCCGAATCGGCCGAAGTCGCCCCTTCCCGTCGAGCGGGGCGATCACCGTGTTGGTGTAGCCGGTGCCGAGATTGAGGCGAGCGGTCAGGATCAATCGTTTCAGGTCGGGCGAGACCGGGCCGATCCGCCACGCCGGCCAGCCATCCGCCTTGGGCGGGGTGTACCGCTTGACCTCGCGGCCCGCCTCGTTCAGCAGTCGGAGGTGGTCGCCGCCGCTCACAGCGATCAGCCCGGCGGCTTTCGGTTTGGATGCCGGGACGGGTGCCGCCGTGGGAAACTCGCTCGACACCAGCCCGACTGCCACCGCCAGTGCAACTGCCGCCGTAGTCATCATGACCACCTCCGCCGTCACCGGGCGCAAGGTGAGATCGTACTCCGGCTGGGTCACTCGAACAAGCTGGGGCCTGACTTCTCCTCCGGCTTCGGCTTCGGCGGCGTCTTGCCGAGGAGGTGGAACGCCTTCGGTAAAGCCATCCGCCCCCGCGGGCTGCGGATGATGAACTGCTCACGCAAGAGATACGGCTCGATCTCGTCGGTGATCGTGTCCATGGCGATGTTCATCGTCGCCGAGAGCGCCTCGCCGCCGGTCGGGCCGCCGCCGAAGGTGTCGATCAGCACCTCCAGGTAGCGGCGGTCGTTCTTGTCCAGTCCGTCAGCGTCCACCTGCTGCATGTCCAGCGCGTCGTGGGCGGTCGCCTCGGTGATCGCGCCGTCCGATTTCGCCGCCGAGTACACCCGCGACCAGTACAGCCGGGCGTTCGCCACCCGCGGTGTCCCCCGGCTGCGGCGGGCCAGCTCCAGGCAGGCACCGCCGGTAATCGGCGTCTGGAGCTTCGCCGCGTTCACCCGGACGATCTCGGCCAATTCGTCGATGGTGTAATAGTCGAGGTGCTCGCGCATCTTGAACCGGTCGCGCATCGGCCCGGAGAGCATGCCGCCGCGGGTCGTCGCCCCGATCAGGGTGAACGGCTTGAGCTTCATGTTGATCGTGCGCGCGTTGACGCCCTCGCCCAGCACGATGTCGATGCGGAAGTCCTCCATCGCCGGGTAGACGAACTCCTCGACCACCCGCGGCATGCGGTGGATCTCGTCGATGAACAGAATGCTCCCCTCTTCGAGGTTAGTCAGGAACGGCAACAGGTCGGCCGGCTTGGTCAGGGCCGGGCCACTGGTCATCTGGATGGCGGTGCCGAGTTCGTTGGGCAGGACCGTGGCGAAGGTGGTCTTGCCGAGGCCGGGTGGCCCGTCGAAGAGGATGTGGCCCAGCGGCTCCTTGAGCTTGCGCGAGGCATCCACGGCGATCTGCAAGCGCTCGGCGACGCGCTTCTGGCCGATGACCTCGCGCAACAGCTTCGGCCGCAGGGCGGCGTCGCGCTTGCGGTCCTCCTCGGTCGGGCCGGGGCCGATCACTTTCTCACGGGCCATGCTCGTTGCCGCCCCAACGGGGCGTCCGTCAATAGCCAGGGGTGAAACCCCTGGACGGGGTACAGGCAGAATCCCGCAACCCCGAAGGGGTGACCCCGTGCGGTGAACGGGTCACCCTTTCGGGGTTACGGTGGGTGGGGACCGGATACCAGGGGTTGCCTGCGCTCCACCCCTGGCTAGTACCGGACGCCCCGTTGGGGCGACAAATCCGCTCACCCCCTCGTGCCGTAGACCAGCAACAGTGCCTCCTCGACCGTCTTGAACGGACGACCGGCGGTGAGCAGCGTGTCCAGCTTCGCCCGCGCCTCGATGGGGTTGTGTCCGACGCTCATCAGCGCCTGGTACACGTCCTCGATCAGCCGGCCGTCGGCCGCGGTGATCTCCGCAATCGGCTCCGGCGGCGGGGCCGCGGCCTTGCGCTTGCCGTTGGCCTTCGGCTCGGCCTCGACCACCACCGGCTCTACCGGCATCGGCGCCGTCGGGGCGTTCAGGAATCGCACCACCTTACGCTTGAGTGTGGTCACAATCTGCTCGGCGGTCGTCGCCCCGATGCCGGGGAGCGTGCTGAGCCACCGGGCGTCCTGGCGGTTGATCGCCTCGGCGATCTCCCGCACCGGCCGGGCCATCGCCTTGAGCGCCTTCTTCGCGCCGATCTTCTCCACCGTGCAGAACAGCTCGAAGAACTCCAGCTCCAACTCGGTCAGGAACCCCAGCCGCCGCGGCACGAACCGGCTGCCGGCGGAGTTCCCCTCCAGGTACTCGGTGACATGCAGTGTGATCTCCTGCCCGGTGCGCAACTGGATCACCCGGCGCATCGCCTCCGGCACCAGCACCTGGTACTCGAACGGGCCGATCACTAGCCGGGCCTCGTCGTCCAGCACCCGGGCCAGGAGGCCGGTCATCTTGGTAATCATCGTCCCTTGTCCTTCGTCCCTTGTCCTTCGTCCGGGTCGTCGGCGAACAGGGCGTTGCGGTTGACCGGGGTGAACGTCGCCGACCGCGCCGTACCCACGATCGAGGTCGCGGTCGAGTAGTAGTGGCACAGGGCGACGGCCAGCGCGTCGGACACGTCGTGCGGCTCGGGCAGTTTCGCAAGGTTCAGCTCGCGCATGATGGCGTGCTGCATTTGTTCCTTGGTGGCGCGGCCGTGGCCGGTGATCGTCTTCTTGACCCGGGCCGGCGGGTAGCTCAACACCTCGATGCCGCGCTGGGCGCCGGCGAGGAAGAAGCAGCCGCGGGCGTGGGCCATGAGGATCGCGGTCCGCGGGTGGTCGTAGTGGGAGTAAAGTTGTTCCACGACCATCACCGTCGGACGCCACTCGTCGAGGACTTCTACTAAACCATCGTACAGCACCTTCACCCGTTGAGCCATGTCGGGAGTGGCGCGCTCGTCACCGGCGCGGAGGACGCCGGCCTCGCGGTGGACCGGCCCGGCCGGGGTGGCCTCAATGATGCCGTAGCCAGTGACCTGCAACCCGGGGTCGAGGCCGAGGACGCGGCGGGCCGGGGCGGGAGGATGGGGGGACATGCGGAAGCCCCGAGCCAGTGAGTTCACCACAAAGACACAAAGAAGGCACGGAACCAGAGATCACAGGCAGAAGACCAGGGTTCTGGACTTCTGAACTCTGCCTTCTGTCTCTTTCGTGCTCTTTGTGCCTTTGTGGTGAACTTTTTTCTACCCCACTCTCCAGCGGGTGCCGGCGGGGCCATCCTCCAGCGTCACCCCGAGGTCGGCCAGCCGCTTGCGGATCTGGTCGGTCTGGTCGAACAGCCCCTTCTTGGTCGGGTCGGCCTTGTCCGCGATCCCCTTCGCCAGGGCCCGGAGGTCGTTGCGCACGTCGATCAACACCTGCACCAGCCCGCCGACGAGACGGTCGTCCCCGCCGAGCGCCGCCGGCTCGGGCGCGAACGTCAGCCCCAGGATGCCGGCCAGTTCGTGCAGCAGCGCCGCCCCCTCGGCGAAGTCCGACCGCTTCACCGGGACCGCCGCCGCCGGGTCCTCCAGTTTGCCGTCGTCGGCCAGCTTGTTCAGACGGTTGACCAGCTCGAACAGCACCCCGACCGCCCCGCCAGTGTTGAAGTCGTCACTCATGTGCGCGACGAACCGGTGCAGGAGGTCGGCGTACCCGACCGTCAAGGTCGGCCGCGACCCGCCCGACGCGCCGTTCGGGGCCAGCCCGGCGAACAGCTTGCCCGTCACCCGCTGTACCCGCTCGGCGAACCGCACGAACGTCTCGTACGCCGCCTTCGCTGCCAGCATCCCGCTGGGCAGCGGCTTGCCGTCCTCCCACTCGCCCATGTCGATCGGCGAGCGGTAGTGTGTCTGCAGTATGAAGAACCGGATCGCCTCGCCCGGCATGTGCTTCAGCGCGTCGGCCACGTTCACCACGTTGCCGACCGACCCGGCCATCTTCGCCTGGCCCATCCGTAACAGGCCGTTGTGCATCCAGACGCGGGCGAACTCCTTGCCCGTCGCGGACTCGCTCTGGGCCAGCTCGTTCTCGTGGTGAGGGAACTGCAGGTCCAACCCGCCACCGTGGACGTCCAGCGTCTCGCCCAGCAGCTTCGTCGCCATCGCCGAGCACTCAATGTGCCAGCCGGGGCGGCCCTTGCCCCACGGGCTATCGAACTGCACCTCCGGCGGCTCGCCGGGCTTGGCCCCCTTCCACAGCGCGAAGTCGCCGGGGTTGCGCTTCTTGTCGCTCACCTCGATCCGCGCCCCCGCCTCCAGTTGCTCCGGGTCGCGGTTGCACAGCTTGCCGTAGTCCGGGTCCTTCGTCACGTCGAAGTACACGTCCCCGCCGGCCGGGTAGGCGTGCCCCTTCGCGATCAGCGTCGCGATCATCGCGACCATCTCGCCGATGTGGTCAGTCGCCTTCGGGAAGTGATCGACCCCGGTGACGTTGAGCTTGTTCAGGCAGTCGAGGTAGTCGGCCGTCATCCGCTCCGCCAGCGCCGGCACCGTCGTGCCGAGTTCGTGAGCCCGCTTGATGAGCTTGTCGTCCACGTCCGTGATGTTGACCGCCCACGTCACCTTGTACTCGAGGTACGTCAGGTAGCGCTTGACGGTGTCGAAGATGACCGGCCCGACCATGTGGCCGACGTGGCTGGGCTTGTACACCGTCGGCCCGCAGACGTACATCGTCACCGGCTCACCCGGCTTCTTCGGGAACGGCTCCTTGCGGCGGGAAAGCGTGCTGTACACCTGCAACGACATGGGCATCCCCAGATAACTAACCACAGAGGCACAGAGACACAGAGAAGACAGAAAACAGTGTTCAAGACAGAAGACGAACCAGCGGACCAGTTCCTTTCCGCTCTCTTCTTAACCCTCTCTCCTGTCTTCTCTGTGTCTCTGTGCCTCTGTGGTTAATCCCTCTTCTCGATCAAAACGATCGCGTGGCAGCCGATCGCCTCGCCGCGGCCGATGTGGCCGACGTGCTCGCCGGTCTTCGCCTTCACGTTCACCGCGTCGGGCGGCAGCCCCACGAGGCCGGCCAGGTTGTCCCGGATCGCCGCCTTCACCGAGCCGAGCTTCGGCTCCTGGGCGAAGACCGTCACGTCCAGATTGACCGGCCGCCAGCCCATCCGGTTCAGGGCCTGAATCGTCTCTATAAGGAACCGGCGACTGTCGGCGTCCTTCCACCGCGGGTCGGTGTCCGGGTACGCATCGCCGATGTCGCCGAGGCCCGCCGCACCGAGCAGCGCGTCGGTGACGGCGTGCAGCACCGCATCGGCGTCGGAGTGGCCGGCCAGCCCCTTCGGGTGCTCGACGCGGACCCCGCCGAGGATCAGCGGCCGGCCCTCGACCAACCGGTGCGTGTCGTGGCCCGACCCGACGCGAAACACAGGCAGCCCTCGGCGCGAACGTTGCGGGGATTGTAACGGTCGCCACCACGCCGGCACAACGGGGACC
>DATLIF010000044.1:0-15898 GCA_035539575.1 Fimbriiglobus sp.
GTCGATGAACAACATGCGGCAGGTCGGGCTTGCCTTGCATCAGGCGGCAGCGGTGACTGACGGGTTCGTCGGCGGGTTTGTAAAGCCGAACCCGGCGACCGTGCAAGAGAATTCGGAACTCTCCGACCGATTCCGGATGCAAGGCAACCCGCACGACGTTGTTAACTGGGTGCTGGATGGCATGACGGCGGGTTCGGGCGACGCGACCCGCCCTCCCCGCGCTCCCTGGCTCAGCCCGGCCGACCCGTCGATCCGGCCCGAAACCCTCTCCCCCGGATTCAACTACGCGACCGGCGAGCGGCTCCCAGGCGCGTTCGGCGGACCGACGAGTTACGCCTTCAACATGGTCGCGTTTGTCGGACCCGTGAAATACCCGGCCGGCTTGTCGGACGGGACGACCAACACGGTGGCCTTCTGCGAGCGGTATTACGAGTCCTTCAAACAATCCCGGATGTCCCCGCCTCCCCCCGAGGACAGGTTGCCCTACTCGCTGCTTGCATACGGGAACGCCAGCCCTGCCTACTGCGACATCCAACCAGGAGTGCTGAACAACCTCGGCGAGCGACGGCCGTCGTTCGCGGATGCCGGGTGGGGGGACGTGGTGCCGGTGACGACTGGGAGCCCGCCGGTAGCCCGGCCGTCGGTGCCCGGCGTCACGTTCCAGGTCCGGCCGAAACTGCGGGATGCCGACATGACCATTCCTCAGACTCCGTTCTCGGCCGGGTTGCCGGTGGCGATGTTCGACGGCAGCGTGCGGACAGTCCGGCCCGGCGTCAGCCCGGAGGTGTTCTGGGCGGCTGTCACCCCGGCCGGCGGCGAGGTCGCATCGCTGGATTGAGTCTGCCGGGATGCGGGTACCGATTCACAACGGGGGTCAAGTGACTCCCGTTTTTCGTTGTCACTTGGTTGCCATATCTCGCAAACTGACTCCATGCCCGCGAAGAACGTCTACCACGACGAGGTGATTGCGGCGCTCGTCGCCGACGGGTGGACGATCACCGATGACCCGCTGACTTTGGCGGTCGGTGAGCGGAACATCCACATCGACCTGGGGGCCGAGCGGCCGGTCGGGACCGACCGGGTCGGCGTCGTCCTTCCGCCGTCGAGGTTCAGAGCTTTGTGGTCGGTCCCCGGTCGCTGACCTCCAGCAGGCGGTCGGCCAGTATGTCATGTACCAGTCGGTCCTGGACAACCTCGAGCCCGAGCGGAAGCTCTTCCTGGCAATCCCTGGGGAGGCATATGATGGCATCGTGTCCGAGCAATTGGGCCGACTGACGCTGGCCCGGATCACGCCGCGGTTGCTCGTATTCGACCCGGCCGGACGGAGGGTGGTACGATGGATAAGTTGACCCGCTACCGGGACATCATTCGCCGGGTGGCGGCCGAGTACGCCGCCTGGAAGCCCCGGGGCGAGGGCGTCGTAAGTGAGATCGTCCACGACCCGGACTGCGACCACTTCGAATTGAAGTACGTCGGCTGGCAGGACCGCCGGCGGGTGCATAGCACCGTCTTCCATCTGGACATCATCGACGGCAAGATCTGGGTTCAGTTCGACGGGTCGGATCGGCCGGTCGCCGACGAGTTGGTCCGGGCCGGGGTGCCCAAGGAGGACATCGTCCTGGCCGAGCAACCGCCGGAGGTCCGCCCGCTCACCGGGTATGGCGTCGGCTGATTCCCCGCACTACACCCGCGGACCGGGGGCCGGGCGGCTCCCGGTCTTCGTTTCCACACTCGACCGGAGCCCGTCCGATGCACCCACAGACGAATCACAAGGAGTCGTTGCCCGCCCGGTTCGCCCGGTGGGCGACCGACAAGTCCGGCAGCACCGCCGCGTTCCTGCTGGCCGTGCTGGTCATCGTCGCGTGGCTCGTCACCGGGCCGGTGTTCGGGTTCTCCGACACCTGGCAACTGGTCATCAACACGGGCACCACGATCGTCACGTTCCTGATGGTGTTCCTGATCCAGCGCGCCCAGAACAAGGACTCGCAGGCCCTGCACCTGAAGCTCAACGAACTGGTCGCTGCTACCAGGGGGGCGAGTAACCGGCTCATCAACGTTGAGGGGCTGACCGAGCAAGAATTGAAGGTGCTGCACGAACACTACTGCAAGCTGGTCGCGCTGGCGAAGGCGGACCACCGGCTGACCGATTCGCACTCGGTCGAGGAGGCGACCAGCCGGCACCGCCGTAAGCACGAGAAACCGACCGGAGCTTGAGCCATGTCCTGGGCGCACAGGCTGGTGCGGATGCTGCCGCGACGGTGGGCAGAGGCGCTCGAGGCCGACTCCCGGCGGTGGATCATCATCTGCCCCCGGTGCGGGCACGAGCGGTCCGTCTGGGACATCGGCGGCATCCGCTACAAGGCGGCCGGCAGCCCCCGCTGGTACCTGCGGTGCCCGGGGTGCGGCCAGCGGTCCTGGCACACTGTGGTCAAACGATAGCCCCAGACATCATCCGACCCGCACGGGAATAGGATTCGTACTTCGCCTCAACTCGGACCCTGATTCGACCCCTTCAATCCCCCCATCCCGTTTGGCAAGTCGCCGAACGCGACCTAGGCTGCGGCTGATCGCCCCACCGTCCGATCATTCGAGCGCCCAACATGGGGACCCAAACCCACCTCCGCCTGCCGCGAACGCCATTTCTCGACGCTGTCCGCCGAAGCGGCCTGCTGACCCCGGACGACCTCGTCGCGGTCCTGACCGCCGACACGGTGGACGAGGCGACGCTGGCCGACCCGATCCGGCTGGCGTCGCTGTTGATTCGCAAGAAGCTGCTGACCAAGTTCCAGGCGATGCAGCTTCTCAACGGCAAGACGCAGGGGTTCCGGCTGGACCACTACAAGATCCTCGACGGCGTCCGGCAGGACCGGGTCGGGATCGTGTTCCTGGCCGAGGACACGCGGTCGCGGCGGCCGGTGTGGGTGAAGGTGCTGCCGACGGACCGGGTGTCGGACAACACGATTCTGCAGGCGTTCACCAAGGAGGTTCGGTCGGCCGCGCGGGTGAGCCACGCCCACGTCGCCCGGGTGCTGGACATGGGGGCGTGCCGCGGGACGCACTACGTGGTGACCGAGCCGGCCCCCGGCCCGACGATGGACCGGGTGCTGGCGGTGCAGGGCCCGCCGTCGCCGCACGCCTGTGCCCGGATCGTGGCCCAGGTGGCGGTGGCGCTGCGGTTCGCCCACCAGCAGGGGCTGTACCACCGGGACGTGAAGCCGGGCAACATCGCAGTCGGGGCCGACGGCCGGGCGAAGCTGCTGGACCTCGGGCTGACGCACATGCTGGAAAGCCCGTGGGCGAAGGTCACGCGGCGGATTAGCACGAAGGAGTACGCCGAGGAGATCGACCACATCGCCCCGGAACAGGCGTGGGGGTGCGAGCCGGACGCCATGAGCGACGTGTACAGCCTGGGCTCGACGTTCTACACGCTCCTGACCGGCGAGTCGCCGTTCCCCGGCACGGCGGCGGAGAAGATGCAGCAGCGCCAGCTCCGCGGGGTGGCAGCGCCGTCGAAGGTCCGACCGGGCCTGCCGCGGGAACTGGACGCGGTCGTCCTGAAGATGGCGGCCAAGGACCCCCACGAGCGGTATCAGTCAGCCGCGGAAGTTGCCGTGGCGCTACATCCGTGGCTGCCGCTGGCGGACTGGGCGGCCCTGGGGCTGGGGCAGCCCGAGTCGCCGAAGGCGGCCCCGGCGAAGCCGGCCTCCAAGCCCGAGGGGACTGGCATCTGGAAGGCCCTCACCGGCCTGTTCAAGCGGGCAAAGTGAGGAGCCGGGTAAGGTACTCGGGGGGCTTACGCCCCCGCTCGCTTTTTCCATTACGGCAGACGGTTGACCTCGCCTCCGGCCTTGGTACAGGCCGCCCGGAACTGGCCGTGGTCGATCGACTGCGAGATGAACCGCACCGACCCGTCGGCCAGAGCGAAGTTCGCTCCGCCCGGGTGGCGGCTGCGGAACGATATGGCGTCCTGCCAGTATCGCGGATCCGGCGGGAGGTAGTTCAGCGGGACGTGGCAACTGGCGTAGTCTCCGTTGGCGTAGAACGCCGCCGAGTGGTGGTTGTACTCGGGCAAATCCTCCCCCACCAACAGGGTGTTGCTGGTCCCGTCCTTCACCGATACCAGCCGCGGCCGGTCCTGGTAGTTGTTGCGGTAGAAGATCCCGTTGCACCCGTTACGGTGGTGGCAATCCGGCAGTGGGCCGTTGAACGAACTCCCCGTCCCGCCGACGCGGGTGTCGCCCAGGACCCCCTTGTAGTTGGTCAATTCGACCGCGATCCCGGTGAGCTGATACTGGCGGGTGGCCAGGTCGGCGTCTTGGGACGACGGGTCCGACGGGCAGTGCAGGACCAGGACTCGGGCGGCCAGAAGCGGCCGCGCTTCCGGGGCGAGCAAACCCTGCCCGGAGAAGAAATTCCCTTCCCGGGTCGGCTCCAGCCGCTGGTACAGAGCCGACTGCTCCAGGCACGGGAGCGATTCGAGGATCCAGCCCCGGCCGGTGAACGGTCCCCGGGCCTCGGATGGCTCCACCCACGGGCTGTGGCCGGTCGGGAAATGGCCGACGGCGTCGTGGTAGTTGTGGATAGCCAGGGCGATCTGCTTGAGGTGGTTCTGGCACTGGGTCCGGGCCGCGGCTTCCCGGACCCGCTGGACTGCCGGCAGGAGCAGCCCGATCAGCACAGCAATGATGGCGATTACGACCAGTAGCTCGATCAGGGTGAACCCGCGACGGGTTCGCGACCAGCTCATGACTGGGCCTCCCGACGAAATGGGCCGGGCGAGGCAGGCGAGCGATGTGCTAACCTCCACCCTATGTCATCGGCCCATCCGCCAGGCAAGACCAATTTAAATGGTTTGCCGGATATGCGCCCGTCCGCGCACATCCGGGCAGAACATTCAGACCGAACAGTTTATCCGGACCCCCCGTGTTACGGCAGTTGGACCACCTCGCCTCCGGCCTTGGTGCAGGCCGTCCGGAACTGGGCATGGTCGATCGTGTCGGCGAGGAACCGCACCGACCCGTCCGCCAGGCAGAAGTTGACGCCGCCCGAGTGCCGGCTGCGGAACGAGATGACCCGGCTCCACTCCCACGGCGTGGCCGGGCGTGGCATGTAGTTCAGCGGGGTATTGCAGTTGGCGTACGAGCCGTTGGCGTAGAGCGCCGCCGAGTGGTAATTGTGCTCGGGCAGGTCCTCGCCGACCATCAGGGTGTTACTGGTCCCGTCGGCCACCGACGTCAGCCGCGGCCGGTCCTGGTAGCTGTTGCGGTAAAACAGCCCGTTGCAGCCACTGCGGTCGTGGCAGTCGCGGCCCGACCACCCCATCACCGTGTCGCCGAGTACCCCCTTGTAGTTGGTCAACTCGACCGTGATCCCGTCGAGCAGGGGCTGGCGGACGGCCAGGTCGGGGTCGCGGGACGACCGGTCCGACGGGCAGTGCAGGACCGGGACGTGGGAGGCCAGGAGCGGCCGGACGGACGGGACCAGCAGCCCCCGCATTGCGAAGATGTCCCCGAACCGGGTCGGCTCCAACTGCTGGAACAGGGCGTTCTGCTCCAGGAACGGAAGCGACTCCAGGATCCAGCTGCGCCCGTTGTACGGCCCGTGTGGCCGGGACGGGTCGGGTCGGAAACTGGTACTCAGTGGAAGATGGTTGTTCGCGTCGTGGTAGCTGTGAACGGCGAGGCCGATCTGCTTGAGGTTGTTCTGGCACTTGACCCGGGCGGCGGACTCGCGGACCTTCTGCACCGCGGGGAGCAGTAAGCCGATCAGGATGGCGATGATCGCGATCACCACCAGCAACTCGATCAGCGTGAAGCCCCGGTGGGCGGGGCGGACGGCAGACATCGGGGTGACTCCTGGGCGACTTGAGTGAATCTCGGTCCGCGGTGAAATAATCCTTCCGCGCAACCGGACACGACTCAAGTTTGACCCAGATTGCCCAGCCCGTTTATTTTGTCAGGCGTCCAGATCGATCGGCGCCCCCGGCATCTTCGACAGCACCCGCGCGAACTCTTCCTCGGTCAGCGCCCGCAGCATCCGCGCCCGCACGTACCCCTGTCGGGCCAGATACGCCGACAGGGCGATCGCCACGTCCTCGTCGTCCGCCCGGACGGTGGCGATGGCGTCGTACTCCCCGAGCGTCCAGACCAGCGACTCGACATGGACGCCCATCTGCTCGGCGGCCGTCTGGAACATCTGGGCCCGCCGGGTGGTGTTCTGGATCTGCGACGCACCGACCTCGGTGTAGGTGATGAGCATCACGTAGCGGACCATGACCGCACCTCCAAGAAGCCCCGACATTGCAATACCGGGGCTTGGTAGGACGTTACAGCGCCACCGTCACAGTCTTGACCTCCGTGTACATCTGCAGGGCGTACTCGCCGAGTTCCCGGCCGATGCCGCTCATCTTGAACCCGCCAAACGGGGCGGCCGCGTCGAAGACGTCGTAGCAGTTCACCCACACCGTGCCGGCCCGCAGCCCGTTGGCCAGCCGCAGCGCCTTGCCGACGTCCCGCGTCCACACCGCCGCCGCCAGCCCGTAGAACGTGCGGTTGCCGCGCTCGATGGCCTCGTCCGCGTCCTTGAACTTCAGGATGCTCATCACCGGCCCGAAGATTTCTTCCTTGGCGATCTTCATCTCGTCGGTCACGTCGGTGAAGACGGTCGGCTCGACGAAGTACCCCTGGCTCCCGGAGCGGTTGCCGCCGACCAGGAGCTTCGCCCCCTCCTGCTTGCCGGTGTCGATGTACCCCATGACCCGGTCGAACTGCTCCTGCGACACCTGCGGCCCCTGCTCGGTGGCCGGGTCGAACGGGTCGCCGACCTTGCGGGACTTCGCCTTGGCGACCATCTTCTCGACGAACCGGTCGTATACCTTTTCCTCGACGAAGAGGCGCGAGCCGGCGACGCAGCACTGCCCCTGGTTGAAGAACAGGCCGAAGTATGCGCCCTCGACGGCCGCGTCCAGGTCGGCGTCGGCGAAGACCACGTTGGGCGACTTGCCGCCCAACTCCAGCGACACCCGCTTGAGGTTCGACTGCGCCGCGGCGGTCATGACGATCTTGCCGGTGGACGTCTCGCCGGTGAAGGCGAGCTTGTCCACGTCCATGTGCGAGGCCAGCGCCGCGCCGGCGGTCGGCCCGTACCCGGGCACGACGTTGATGACTCCGTCCGGGAAGCCCACTTCTTGCGCCAGTTGCGCGACCCGCAGGGCGGTCAGCGGCGTCTGCTCGGCCGGCTTGAGTACGAGCGTGTTGCCGCACGCCAGGGCCGGCCCCCACTTCCACGCCTGCATCAGGAGCGGGAAGTTCCACGGGATGATCTGCCCCACCACGCCGACCGGCTCGTGCCGGGTGTAGCAGAAGTAGTTGCCGTCGATCGGGATGGTCTTGCCCTGGATCTTGTCGGCCCACCCGGCGTAGTAGCGGTAGCACTTGACGGTCAGCGGCAGGTCGGCGGCGAGCGAGTCGGCGATCGGCTTGCCGTTGTCGAGCGACTCCAGGGCGGCCAGTTCGTCGAGGTTGGACTCGATGGCGTCGGCCAGCTTGTGCATGAGCCGGCCGCGGTCGGTGGCGTTCATCTTCGACCACGGCCCGGACTCGTACGCCTTGCGGGCGGCCTTCACCGCCAGGTCGATGTCGGCCTTGTCCCCCTCGGCCACCTGGCAGATGGTCTCTCCGGTCGCGGGGTTCAGCGTCGGGAAGGTTTTCCCCGACGCGCTCGATACCCAGCGACCGCCGATGAACATCGGCTGGTCCTTGACCTTCGGCTTGGTCACGCGGGGTGATGGTGCGGTCGCGGTGGTCATGAACCGACTCCTGTCGAGGGAGAGGAAGGGGGCGTGGGTGAGGTGTTGCCGGACTGACTATCAACCCATTTGCCGCCGATTCTTTCTTCAATTCGGCCACGCGCCCCGGCCGCCATTGTCACCCCGGCGCAGGTGGAGTCAAGCGATCACCCGTCACCTCACCCGCTCCCAGGTCTGCCGCAGCAGCACCGTCGCCGGCTGCTCGCCGCGAACTGCCAGTCAGGCCGGCTGGAGGTCCCGACGGGCCGGCCTCGACCGCCGCGGACCGTTGCGGCTCCACCCAGTCCCACGTCTGCCAGAGATGCGTCATCGGCGGCCGCTCGCCGCGGAACTGCCAGTTCCACGTCCGCGCCACGTTCAACAGGAACATCATCCGCGCCCCGTACAGCGGGTGCCGCAGCAGGAACGGCAGGAGCCGCCCCCACAGCCGGGCACTCAGCAGCGACCGCCGGCCGCGCCGCAGCCACTCCTCCGAGGTCCAGTGGTAGTCCCGCGTGGCATCCCGCCCGGCGACCAGCCGGAAGAACGGCCGCGCGCACCGCTCCAGTTGGCCCGGCGTCGGGTAGTAGCCGCCGAACCCGCGCACCAGCAGCGCGCAGTGGAACTCGTCCGAGAACCAGCGGAGCGACCAGGGGCTCCGCAGGGCGGCCCCGGGAGTGACGTTGATGTTGTCGAAGTGGATAGTGGTGTTGACCACCCGCCGGCTCGGAGACCGCGGGTCGATGACCCGGTGGAAGAAAGCGAACATCTCCTCGTAGATCGCGTCCGCGCGGCCGGCCAGTGCGTCCGCGGCCTGGACGAAGTGCTCGATCGACCCGTTGGCCACCACCGCGTCGAACCGCCCGGTCCACTCCTCGCCGACGTCGCGGTAGCTCAACAGGCGGACGTCCAGCCCGCGGGCGCGGCAGTACCTCGCCTGTGCGGGCGAGATGGTCACCCCGATCCCTTCGCCGCCGCGCCGCCGCACCTTCTCCAGCAGTCGCCCGTTGCCGCAGCCGACGTCGAGGACCCGCGAGCCCGCGCGACAGCCGACCTCGTCGAGCAGGTAGCAGACCTGGTCGTGCTGCGCCTGCTCGTACGGGACGGTCGGGTCGCCGCGGTAGTACCCCTCGGTGTAGTCGATCGTCCCCGCACGGCGGAACACCCGGTCCCAGAAGTCGTAGCAATCGACGGTCGTCTTCGGGCCGACCGCGGTGCCGGTGCCGGCCATGATCGCATCTCCTGCCCGCCGCGCGGGCGGCCAGACGTGGATGCCATGCCCACGGCTTGGCGTGGGCATGATGTGAACGCAACCGGCAGTCCCGATCATGCCCACGCCAAGCCGTGGGCATGGCACCCGGCAGCGGACACGGCTCCCCGGTCTGATCCTAGGCAGGGGCTGCGGGAATTATCCTGCCCCGGCCGTAGGAGCGGCACCCCGGCGGGAACTATGCTGAGAGGGCCAATCCCGACCCGACGGGCTACCCATGACCGGTCGGCTACTTCAGACCGTGCTGCGACAGGCCGGGGCGCTGGCCGCCGACGCCGGGCCGGACGCCATCCCTGATGCCGAGTTGCTGGCCCGGTTCGTGACGCTGCGCGATGAACCGGCGTTCGCGGCGCTGGTCCGCCGGCACGGGCCAATGGTCTGGGCCGTCTGCCGGCACCTCCTGCCCAACCCTGCCGACGCCGAGGACGCCTTCCAGGCCACGTTCCTGGCCCTGGTCCGGTCCGCGGGGAAAGTCCGCGCCGGGGCGGCGGTCGGGGCGTGGTTGCACGGCGTCGCGGTCCGGGCGGCGGCGAAGTTGAAGCGGTCCGCGGTCCGGCGCAAACAGCGCGAGGAGCGTGCGGCCGGATCGGAGGCGGACCGGTCTGTTCCCGAGGGGGCGTGGGACGAACTGCTCGCCGCGGTCCATGACGAAGTGGGGCGGCTGCCAGAGGCGCTGCGGACGGCGTTCGTGCTGTGCGACCTGGAAGGGGTTCGCCAGCCGGACGCGGCGGCGCGGCTGGGGTGGAAGCTGGGCACGCTCTCCGGCCGGCTGACGCAGGCGCGGCAGCGGCTCCTGGCGCGACTGGCCGACCGGGGCATCGCGGCCGGGGCGGTGGCGATCGGAACGGCGGCGGCCGGGGCCGCGGTGCCGTCCGCGCTGGCGGGAAAAGTGGTGGGACTGGCCACGGCGGCGACCGACGCGGTGCCGCCGGCGATCTGGGAACTTGCTCTGGAGGTAACGCCGATGACCGTGAACCGGACGAAGTTGATCGCCGCCTGTGTGCTGGTGGCCGGCGGCCTGGGGATCGGGTTCGGAGCGGCGCTGATGCCGGACGCCGACGCACAGGGTCCACCGACATCGGGTGCGCCGGGCCAGCAGATCCCGAAGCAGAACCTACCCAGTCCGGATCCCGCCGGCGGAGAAGGCGCGGTACCACCGGGCGGCCCGCCGCCGTCGGCGGGCCGCCCGCCGACGGCGGCGGGCGGCGGGGACGACAGCCTGCCCCCATCTCCGAACGTGGGTGGAAACCCCGGAGCCGAGGGCGGACCCGGGGGGGCCAGCGTACTGGAGGACCTGCCCGGCGACCCTTCGGCCGGACCGGGCGCGGCGATGTTCGGAGCGGGCGCGGGCATGATGGGAATGGGCGGCGGCGGCGCCCCGGCGTCGCAGCGGTGGGAGTACCAGTTCGACGCGGTGTCGGGGTCATTCGATGGGATCCGCAAGCTGATTGTGAAGCGCGGCCAGGAGGGCTGGGAGTTCGCCGGCGCGGTCACGGTGAACGACACCCCGGCGAAGGGATCCGGGATGCCGGGGGGTGAGATGGGTTCCGGTGCTGGCATGCCCGGTATGCCCGGTATGCCTGGCATGCCGCCGGGTGCCGGGTCGCCGTCGCGGCCGGTCACGCAACTGGTGTTCAAGCGGCCGGTGCGGTCCGGTTCGACACGCTCTGGACGTGGCATGATGGACCCCGGAGGTGCAAGCGGTCCCACCCTGCGGGCCGGCGGCTCCGACGCCGGCGGACCCGGCGGGATGATGCCGGGCGGCGCCGCGCCGGCTCCCAGGTCTGGGATGCCGGGCGGCTTCGCGCCGGCCGGGATGCCGGGGATGGCGGGCGGCATGGTGCCTCAGGCGGCCGGCGGGTTCCAGGTCATCCCCCTGAAGCACGCCCTTGCCCAGCACATGTCCGCGACGCTGACCCAACTGTTCCCGGCGGCCAAGGTGGTGGCCGACGACCGGACCAACTCGCTGATTCTGAAGGCCGACGCGGAGACGTTGAAGGAGGTCAAGGAGTTGCTCCAGAAGCTCGACGTGGCCGGGTCGGAGAGCCCAAACATCCCGTCGCTGCCGGGAGCGCCGGGGACGCCGCAGGAACCCGAAACCAGATCGAGCCGTCCTGGCGAACGGCCGGCGTAAGCCGGCTGGTGGGACGCTGAGCACCCTGGGACGCTGAGCACCCTGGGATGCCAAGCACCAGCCGGCTTACGCCGGCCGTTCGCCAGATCGCACGTCGGCCGGTAGTTCTTACAAGAAGACCCTCGCTCACGCTTCGGGCTCCGACGGCAAGCCGCAGCTTGACTGCCCCGGTCGGATCGGTCACAGTCGGTGGGCGACTCATCTCCTCCCGACCGGTCCGCCCCATGACCGTGCCCCGCCAGCACCCCGTCGAGGTGTCCCTGCCCGGGTATGGGGTGTTCGTGCTGGAGAGCCAGCACGCGCCGCAGTTCCACATGCCGGCGGAGCAGCACTCGTTCCTGGAAGTCTTCCTGGTCATCCGCGGGTCCGGGGTGTTCGACCTCGGCGGGGTCGAACACCCGTGTGCCGACGGGGACGTGGTCGCCGTCCCGCCGGGCACCCCGCACCGCATCGCCGACCGGCCCGGCGACCCGCTCGGACTCTACGGCGTCTGCGTCGCCCCCGACGCCTGGCGACACGACCCCGACCTGGTCGGCCGGCTCCCAGGCGGCCGGCTGTCGGTCCGGCCGGCTGTGGCCGACCGGGTCCGCACCGACCTGCGGCGGGTGTTGTTCGAGCAGACTCGCGCCGGCCGGGCCAGCGGCACCTTGATCCTCGGCGTCACCCTGCAACTGCTGGCGGTCCTGGCCCGGTCGGCGGAGTTGGCCCTCCCGGCCGGGCCGGCGGGTCGCGACCACCGCCAGGCGGTCGCGCGCTACCTGGCCGAGCTGCCTGACCGGTTCTTCGAGCCGACCAGCCTGGACCAGGTGGCCGGCGAGCTGGGGATGAGCCGCCGGCGGTTCACCGAGCTGTTCCGCGAGCTGGCCGGCGAGTCGTGGGCGGACCGTCTGGCCCGACTGCGGGTGCGGCACGCCTGCCGGCTGCTGGCCGACACCCCGCGGAGCATCGCGGCGATCGCGTTCGAGGCTGGCTACGAGGACCTGTCCGGGTTCTACCGGGCGTTCAAGCGGCTCGTCGGGGTGCCGCCGGACGCCTACCGCAAGCGGTCCGATCCCGTACCGTTGCCCGATCCGCCAATCCCGATTGCCCGACCTGCCAAGACGGCGGCCCGGCCCAATTGTTAACTTCTCTCATTTAAGTGGCCCGCGATCCCTTCCTGTCCGCGCGGGCCGGTCTCGTTCCCTTCTGTCCCGCGGAGTACTCGCATGTCCTCTCTCCGTCCGTCCGGCCGGCGGTCCGGGTTCACGCTGATCGAGTTGCTGGTGGTGATCGCGATCATCGCGATCCTGATCGGCCTGCTGCTGCCCGCCGTGCAAAAGGTCCGCGAGGCCGCCGCCCGCACGTCGTGCTCGAACAACCTGCACAACATCGCCCTGGCGGTCCACAACTACCACGACGCCAACGGCACGTTCCCGCCGGTGCGGGTCGGCAACAACCACGCCACCTGGTTTGTGCTGATCATGCCGTACATGGAGCAGGGCAACATTTCCAAGGGCTGGGACTTCTCGATCCACTACGTCAACCAGACCCCGGCGTACCGGGAGATGCAGGTGAAGAGCTACTACTGCCCGTCGCGCCGCGGCCCCGCCGCGGGGCAGGTGCATCGGCCCGAGCAGGTCGTCCCCGCGGACGTCACGCCGCCGCCGGAGTTCAGCGGCACGAGCACCGACACCCGGTTCTCCGGGACGAACCAGCCGCCGGGTGCGCTGGGCGACTACGCCGCCTGCCTGGGCGAGTACGGGTTCTTCGCCTCGCCGGCGGCCGAGGTCTGCTTCTCGGACACGCGCGGCAACGGGGCCATGATCGTCGGGACCTTCAACAACACGACCCGGACGTGGCGGAGCAACACCGGCATCAACTCCATCTCCGACGGGACGACGAACACGTTCCTGGTCGGCGAGAAGCACGTCCCGGCCGGGATGTTCGGCCGGCTGAAGGTCGGCGACGGTTCGATCTACCTCGGGGTGTGGACCACCTATTCCGGTCGGGTGGCCGGCATCGCGCACCCGCTGGCGAACGGCCCCAACGATGTGACACCGACCCGCGCCGAGCCGCGCCCGCCCGGCGGCTCCGGCACCTGGCGGCCCGGCAACGACGCCGCCTACTCGAAGAAGTTCGGGAGCTGGCACTCGGGCGTCTGCCAGTTCGCGCTGGCCGATGGCAGCGTCCGGTCGGTGCGGAACAACGTGGACGAGGTCACCCTGGCCCGGCTGGCCGCCCGCAACGACGGGCAGGTGATCGGCGACTACTGAGTAGGCGGTTCAGGTGATCGGGAGCCGACGGCGCCAGTCGTCGGGTGGTCGGGTGGCGTTGCCCATTCACCCGACGACTGGCGTCGTCGGCTCGCCGCACATGCAACGGTTCACCGGACGAAGGGGAGGCCATGCGTTTCGTCGCGCTAATCCCGGTGGTCGCGGTCCTGGCCGGCTGCGGTGGGGTGCGCACCGCGTCGGTCGAGGGGAAACTGGTGTGGGCCGACGGCGCCCCGGCGAAGGAACTGTCCGGCGGGCTGGTGATGTTCCAGACCGCAGACGGCGGCACCAAGATGCGCGGGGTGATCGGCCCGGACGGGGCGTTCACGCTCGCGGAGGCCGTCCCGGTGGGTGTCTACCAGGTGTACGTGGTCGAGACGCTGCCGGTCGTCCGGGAGACGGGCGACGGGGACGAACTGGGGCCGCCGAAGATGGACCCGAAGTACGGCGACCCGAAGACGTCCGGGCTGACCGCGCCGGTGGAGTCCGGCGGGGAGCCGGTGGTTCTCAAGGTGGCCCGGGCCGGCAAGAGGCGGTAGCCGCGTGCAACCAAGCGAGCGGGGGACGTTAGTCCCCCGAGGGCGAGCGAACTCGCGGACGCTTCCTCGGGGGACTAACGTCCCCCGCTCGCTTGGTTGGCACTTGGGTGCGGTCGGGGGTTGGCCGCGGCGGCGGGGGTCGCGAGAATAACCGCGACCCGACCCCCGTGAGCGTCCCCGATGCCGCACCGTCCGTCGTTCGACCAGTTCGCCGAGCTGGCCCGCACCCACACCGTCGTCCCGGTCTACCGCCGGCTGGTGGCCGACGCGCTGACCCCGGTGTCCGCGTTCTGGGCGATCCGCGAGCCGGGCGGCTGTTTCCTGTTCGAGAGCGTCGTCGGCGGCGAGCGGATCGGCCGGTACAGCTTCCTCGGCGCCGGGCCGTTCAAGACGTTCGAGGCGTACGGCAACCAGGTCCGCCGGGCCGACGGGACAGAGTACACGTCTGCCGACCCGCTCCAGGACTTCGAGACGTCCCTGGCCGAGTACCAGTCCCCGAACCTGCCGGAGTTGCCGCGGTTCTGCGGCGGCGCGGTCGGGTACGCCGGCTACGACACCGTGCGCTACGTCGAGCGGCTGCCGAACGCCCCGCCGGACGACCGCCACGTCCCGGACCTGAGCTTCGGGTTCTACGACCGGATGGTGATCTTCGACCACATCACCAAGGTGGTCTTCGCGGTGGCGCATGCCCACGTCGGCGGGGATCGGGGATCGGGTATGGGGTATCGAGCGGCCTATGACGACGCCTGCCGACGGGTGGACGAGTTGGTTGCAAAACTGACCAGACCGCCGACCGACCTGCCGCTCGCGGACATCGACCCGCACACCCGACACCCGATACCCGATACCCGCTTTCAGTCGAACATGCCCCCCGGCGGGTACGAGGCCGCGGTCCGCAAGGCGGTCGACTACATCCACGCCGGCGACGCCTTCCAGGTGGTGCTCAGCCAGCGGTTCCGCACCGAGACGACCGCCCGGCCGTTCGACATCTACCGGGCGCTGCGGGTCATCAACCCCAGCCCGTTCATGTTCTACCTGGAGGCCGGCGACGTGACGCTCGTCGGGGCGTCGCCGGAGATCATGTGCCGGGTGGAAGGGCGAGAGATGACCGTCCGCCCGCTGGCCGGCACCCGCCGCCGCGGGGCGACCGCCGAGGAGGACAAGGCGCTGGCCGCGGAACTGCTGGCCGACCCGAAGGAGCGGGCCGAGCACATCATGCTGGTGGACCTGGCCCGCAACGACGTCGGCCGGGCGGCGGAACTCGGCAGCGTGAAGATCGCCGACCTGATGACGGTCGAGCGGTACAGCCACGTCATGCACATCTCCAGCACCGTGACTGGGACGCTGTTGCCCGGCAAGACGGCGTTCGACGCGATGCGGGCGGCGCTGCCGGCCGGGACGCTCAGCGGCGCCCCGAAGGTGCGGGCGATGGAGATCATCGACGAACTGGAGCCGCACCGCCGCGGCCCCTACGGCGGCGCGATCGGTTACGTGGACTTCGGCGGCGACACGGACACCTGCATCGCACTGCGGACGATGGTGATCCGCGGCAACGTCGCGGACGTGCAGGCCGGAGCCGGCATCGTCGCCGACAGCGACCCAACAGCCGAGCACCAGGAAACCGTCAACAAGGCGATGGGCCTGCTGCGGGCGATCGAAGTGGCCGAAACGCAGTTATGAACTAACCACAGAGGCACAGAGACACAGAGAAGACATAGGAATAGGGTTCAAGGCAGAAGAGCAGATCGGCGGGCTGGCCCCTCCGATGCCTTCTCTTAACAGTACAGCGCGGCATCAGATGACACATCTACGCCGCCGTTTCTTGTGCGACTTGGCCGCCATGGCGTTCCGCAACTGGTAATACCGGATGACCTCACCGATGTGCCGCCCCTCGGGGACGCCCCGCCGTCGCCGGAG
>DATLIF010000045.1:0-15282 GCA_035539575.1 Fimbriiglobus sp.
CGGGACGCGCTCAAGGTAAAGGCGAAGCAACTCGGCACCGTGAAGGAAATCGCCGAGGACGCGGAAACGGGATCGCTGACGATCAAGGTCGAAGTCTGACGTAGGGTAGGTCGAGCGGTGGGAGGCCCACCGCGCTAGCGATAGCGGAAGACGGTGGGCCTCGAAGACTCGACCCACCCTACGAGATCCTGCCAAACCGACAGGCCGCTTTGATCGCTGATAGGCCATCTTGGCAGAACGACCTCATCTTCCTGACCGAGATTGCCGCGCAACTTGCTACAGGGCTAATCCTTGCGCCGTGTCTGTGCTAGAGGCACGGTTCTTGCACTCACGGCCCCCACCTCGTACTGTCTACCGTTCCGACCGGAGCCACGGGCATGAACTTGCAGCCGATCGGGGACCGCATCATCGTCCGCCGCGAGTCGTCCGAAGCGAAGACCAGCGGCGGTATCCTGCTGCCCGACGCCGCCCAGAAGAAGCCGCAGCGCGGGGTGATCCTCGCCGTCGGCCCCGGCAAGCTCAACAGCAAGACCGGGGCGCGGGTGCCGATGCAGCTCAAGGCCGGCGACAAGGTGCTGTTCACCTCCTGGGCCGGCGACGAGTTCAAGGACCGCAAGGACCCCAACGAAGTCCTCGTTATGCACGAGGAAGACGTGCTGGCGGTGATCGAATAGCGGGTATCGGGGATCGGGTGTCGGGTATGAACCCGGCCGCGGCCCGATCTCCGGCCCTTATGTCCGTCTTCCGATACCCGACACACCCGATACCCGATACCCGACTGGAGCACTCATGAGCGCCAAGCAGATCGCGTTCGACCAGGAGGCCCGCGAGGCGATGAAGCGCGGGATCGCCAAGCTCGCCAAGGCGGTGAAGGTGACGCTCGGCCCCAAGGGCCGCAACGTTATCATCCAGAAGTCGTTCGGCAGCCCGACGGTCACCAAGGACGGCGTCACCGTTGCCAAGGAGATCGAGCTGCCCGACCACTACGAGAACATGGGCGCCCGCATGGTCAAGGAGGTCGCCTCCAAGACCTCCGACGTGGCGGGCGACGGCACCACCACCGCGACGGTCCTCGCTGAGGCGATCTTCAACGAGGGGTTGCGGGCGGTCGTCGCCGGCACCAACCCGATGCTCATGAAGCGCGGCATGGAGCGGGCCGTCGAGGACGTGGTCGGCAAGCTCACCGCCATGAGCATCCCGGTCAAGAACAAAAAGGACCTGGAGAACGTCGCCACAGTCGCGGCCAACGGCGACGCCAAGATCGGCGGCATCATCGCCGAGGCGATGGACAAGGTCGGCAAGGACGGGGTCATCACGGTCGAGGAAGGCAAGACCATCGACACGAACCACGAGTTCGTCGAGGGCATGCAGTTCGACCGCGGCTACCTCTCGCCGTACTTCGTCACCGACGTCGAGTCGATGGAGTGCGAGCTGGAGAACCCGTACATCCTGATCTACGAGAAGAAGATCAGCTCCAACCGCGACCTGGTGCCGGTGCTGGAGAAGGTGCTTGGCCAGGGCCGCTCGATCCTGATTATCGCCGAGGACGTCGAGGGCGAGGCGCTGGCGACGCTGGTGGTCAACAAGGTCCGCAACCCCGGCGCGTTCAAGGCGTGCGCGGTCAAGGCCCCCGGCTACGGCGACCGCCGCAAGGCGATGCTGGAAGACATCGCCATCCTGACCGGCGGCAAGGCGGTCTTCGAGGACCTGGGCATTCAGCTCGAGAACGTGACCCTGGCCGACCTCGGCA
The DNA here is from genome assembly GCA_035539575.1 of Fimbriiglobus sp. Classification (GTDB taxonomy): domain Bacteria; phylum Planctomycetota; class Planctomycetia; order Gemmatales; family Gemmataceae; genus DASSAT01. The sequence continues at coordinate 1,751 of DATLIF010000045.1, forward strand.
CCGCCAAGAAGGTCAAGATCGACAAGGATAACACGGTCGTCATCGAGGGGGCCGGCAAGAAGGACGCGCTGAAGGCCCGCGTCGCCCAGATCCAGAAGGAGCTGGAGAAGTCCACCTCGGACTACGACAAGGAGAAGCTCTCCGAGCGGATCGCCAAGCAGCAGGGCGGGGTCGCGAAGATCAACGTCGGCGGCGCGACCGAGAGCGAGGTGAAGGAGAAGAAGATGCGGGTCGAGGACGCCATGTTCGCCACCCGGGCGGCCAACCAGGAAGGCATCCTCCCCGGCGGCGGCGTCGCCCTCCTGCGGGCCAGCGAGGGTCTGAAGCCGAAGGAGCTGACTTCGGACGAGGAGGTCGGCTACAACATCGTCGTGCGGGCCTGCAAGTCGCCGCTGAAGCAGATCGCCCAGAACGCCGGGGACGACGGCAACGTGGTCGCCAGCGAGGTCCTCAAGAACAAGGACCAGAACTACGGGTACGACGCCCGCGCCGGCGAGTACGCCGACATGCTCAAGCGGGGGATCATCGACCCGACCAAGGTGGTCCGCTCGGCGCTGCAGAACGCGGCCAGCGTCGCCACGCTGCTCCTAACCTCGGACGCGCTGGTGGCCGACATGCCCAAGGACGGCGAGAAGAAGCCGGCCGGCGGCGGCTACGACGACATGTACTAGGAGCGGTGAGCTTTGAGCGGTGAGCTTTGAGCGGTGAGCGGTGAGCGGTGAGCGGTGAGCCAATCAAAACCAAGGCGGGGCCGCCGGACGCAGATGATGTCCGGCGGCCCCGCCTTCTTCCTGCTCATCGCTCAAAGCTCACCGCTCAAAGCTCACTCCGGCACGGCGATCTCGTTGACCACCTTCTCGACGCCGGCGGTCTCGCCAGCCAGCTCGGCGGCGCGGGACCACTGGGTGCGGTCCTTCACCAGCCCGCGGAGCTTGACCTCACCCTCCGCGGCGCCGGGGGCCACCGTCACGTCCGCGCCGCCCATCTTCTTGTCGGTGTGGATGCGCATCCGCACCTTCTCCTCGACCGGCAGCGCGTCCCCCGGCTTGAACGCCGCCAGCGGGCCGGCCACCTTCGACGCCTCGGGTAGAGACGCCTTGACCTTCTGGCCGACCACCGCGCCGACCCGGGCCAGGGTGTCCGCGTCGGACTTTTTGCTGCCGGCCAGCGCGCCGCCGACGATCGCGACCGCCAGCACAAAACCGAGGATGCGCTTCGCCACTGGACTCCTCCCTGGAACGGCCGGCTACTATGCCGTGGGCGGAACTTCGCCGCAAGCCTAGAGCGCTCCTCAGGACCGTGCAGCGATTCTTTCCCAGCCCGGCGCGCAAGTGACAGGCTGGGAACGACTCGCTGCACGCGGACTAGTCCCGGTTTCGATTGCCTCTAGCGAGCCGCTGGCCAAGGTGAACGCCCGGTTCCCGGTGTTGCCGCCTTGTTCTTCGGGGTAGAATCGATCGCGTCCGACCGCACTCCCGGGTTCGCGCATGACCCACCGCTACTGCGTCCCCCTCGCGGGCCTCCTGCTCACCCCGCTGCCGGCGCTCTCCCAGAACGACGTCTCCCCGGCCGTCGGGGCGCCCGTCGCAGTCTGGCGGTTCGACCAACCGGATGAGCCCGGCGTGGCGAAGGCCGCCGCGAAATACCTTGAGCCCGGCCCGCGGGCGCCGACATACCCGGCGTTCGCGGCGACGAACGCCGCGATGGCATTCACCGCCACAACCCCGCGCCTGACCGTCCGCGAGTCCGACTTGCCGGGCGCGAACCTGCGATTCGGGCTGGGCGACTCGATCACACTCGAAACCTGGGTGAAGGTCGCGACGTTGAAGGATGGGCAGTTCGCGTACCTCGTCGGCAAGGGGCGCACCCGCAAGCCGGGGTTCCCGGAGCAGAACCAGAACTACGCACTGCGGCTGAAGGGCGAGAAGGGCGAGGCCCGCGTCTCGTTCCTGTTCTCCAGCGCGCCGGCGGCCGGCAAACCCGCCGAGTGGCACCGCTGGACGAGCCGCACCGGCTTCATCCCGGGCGGCTGGCACCACGTCGCGGTCGCGTACACGTTCGGCAAGCCCAACAGTATCCGCAGTTACATCGACGGCGAGACAGTATCCGGCACCTGGGACATGGGCGGGGCGACGGCCCGCGCGCCGGTGGCCGACGCCGACGACCTGACGCTCGGCACCGGCAACGGCGGTGGGGCGGGCAACTCGCTGCGCGGCTGGCTCGACGACGTGACCATCTGGCGGACGACGCTGCCGGACGACGTGCTGAGGGGCCGCTACCAGTTCGTGCCGCCGCCGCCGGTGGTGAACCGGGCCGAGTTGCCGAAGGGCGAGGTGCTGGTGCAACTCTGCGAGGAGGGGCTGCCGAGCCGCAACGCCTGGCCTGACACGCCGCCGAAGGCGACCGAGTCGTACCGCGAGACTGCCTTCGGTTTCTTCGAGGTGCCGCACCGGTACGTCGATACCGGCGTCCGCGGCGACCGGGCCAACCCGTACCTCTTCCGCGCCGCGGCGGTGGTCACACTCCCCGCCGGCAAGCACCGCATCCTGTTGCGCGGCCGCGGCACGGCACGGCTGTACTTCGACGACAAGCTGTTGCTCTCGACGCCGTTCCCGCCCACCGACTCCAGCGGCCACGGCACCATCGCAAAGCCGGAGAGCTACCTGAACCTCGGGCCGGACTTTCGCTTCGCCCCGCCGGGCAATCGCGAGGCGTGGGTACACTTCGAGACGGCCGGCGGCGAACACCTCGTCGTGCTGGAAACGATCGTCGGCAACCACCTCGGCAGCGGTCGGCGCCGGCCGGAACTCGGCGAGACGGTGGTCGCGGTGTCGCTGGCGGACAGCGAGGCGTGGCACCTCCTGGCGCCCGGCCCGGGCGCGGTGCCGTACACCGACGCGGGCTGGACCGCGTACGAGGCCGAGCGCCGCGCGCACCTCGACCGGGTGAACGTCGCGGCCCGTGCGGCGAAGCGACAGGAGCACGCCGCGTACTGGGCGAAGCGGCGCTCAGCGGCCCGCGACTGGCTCGCGGCCACCCTCGACGAGCCGGTGCCGGCGCTGCCGGACGGCTTCCCCGCGAACAACGCCATCGACCACTTCCTCGCAGCGAAGGTCGTGCGGGTGAAGGAGCAGTCCGCCGGCGCGGCGGGCGGCTCGATCGACTATTTCAAGCAGGTCCAGCCGCTGCTCGAAGCGAAGTGTTACGGCTGCCACACCGGCGGGAAGGCGAAGGGCGAGCTGCGGCTTGACGGCCGCGCCGCCACGTTCACTGGCGGCGAGTCCGACGGCCCGGCGGTCGTCCCCGGCAAGCCCGTGGACAGCGCGATCCTGGCCCGCGTGCGGGCTACCGACGGCAGCGCGATGCCGCCGAAGGGCGAGAAACTCACCGCCGATCAGGTCCGCATGATTGAAACGTGGATCAAGGAGGGTGCCCGCTGGCCGGACCTGAACGCCGACCACACCACACTGACACCGTCGGCGGACGACCTCGCGTTCTTCCGCCGCGTCACGCTGGACACGGTCGGTGTGGTGCCGACGCCCGGGGAAATCCGGACGTTCCTCGCGGACACGTCGCCGAACAAGCGCGCCAAGGCGATCGACCGACTGCTGGCCGACCCGCGGTGGGCCGACCACTGGATGGGCTACTGGCAGGATGTGCTGGCCGAGAACCCCAACATCATCAACCCGACGCTCAACAACACCGGCCCGTTCCGTTGGTGGCTGTACGAGTCGTTCCGCGACAACAAGCCCGCGGACCTGTTCGTAACGGAACTGTTGCGGATGCGCGGCAGCGCGCGGTACGGCGGGCCGGCCGGGTTCGGCGTCGCGTCGCAGAACGACGTGCCGATGGCGATGAAGGGGACGGTCGTCGCGGCCGCGTTCCTGGGTGTCGAGATGAAGTGCGCCCGCTGCCACGACGCCCCGCCGCACACCTCCACGCAGCGCGACCTGTTCCGGCTCGCCGCGATGCTCGCCACCAAGCCGCAGGCGGTGCCGGCGACCAGCAGCGTGCCGCTGGACAAGATCCACGGGGACGGGCGCAAGCCGCTCATCACCGTGACGCTCAAGCCCGGCACGGTGGTTGAGCCGGGCTGGCCGTTCGCCGACTTCGCACCGGAGGAACTGGGCAAGCAACTGGCCGAGTACCCGGACGACCCCCGCGACCGGCTCGCGGCGCTCGTCACCGCGCCGCGGAACGAACGGTTCGCGCAGGTGCTCGCCAACCGCATCTGGGCGCGGCTCATGGGCCGCGGTATCGTCGAGCCGGTGGAGGACTGGGAACGCGGCAAGCAGTCGCACCCCGAGTTGCTGCGCTGGCTCGGCCGCGAACTCGTCCGCGGCGGGTACGACCTCAAGCACGTCACGCGGCTGGTCCTGAACTCGCACGCCTACCAGCGCGCGGCCGACCCGGCGTTGAAGGAGACGCCGGTCCTCTTCACCGCCTCGGCCCGGCGGCGGCTGACCGCGGAGCAGGTCGTCGATTCGCTGTTCGCTGCGACCGGCGCGCCGCTGCGGCTCGAAGAGGTCAGCCTGGACGTGGACGGGGTCCGCGAGCAGGGCAGTTCGATCTCGCTGGGGGTGCCGCGGCGGGCGTGGATGCTCACGTCCACGTCCAACGAGCGCGACCGGCCAAGCCTGGCACTGCCGCGGATTCAGATGGTCGCGGACGTACTCCAGGCGTTCGGCTGGCGCGGCTCGCGGCAGGACCCGACGAGCGAACGCGACACCAACCCGAACGTCCTCCAGCCGGCGATCCTCCAGAACGGTGCGGTCGGCGTCTGGCTGACGCGCATCAGCGACGACCACGAAGTAACCCGACTCGCCCTCGACGCGAAGTCGGTCGAGGTACTCGTGGACGAGCTGTTCCTGAAGTTGCTCACCCGCAAGCCGACGACCGAGGAGCGTGCGGCGTATACCGAGTACCTGCAATACGGCTTCGACACCCGACACCGCACACCCGCGGCGAAGCCGGCCGGGCCACGGGTGCCGGTGCCGTACGTGTCGTGGTCGAACCACCTGCACCCGGATGCGAACACGCTCAAGATCCGGCAGGAGGAGGCGGCCCGCCGCGGCGACCCGCCGACCGACCGGCTCGAACCCGACTGGCGTTCGCGGCTGGAAGACGTCCTGTGGGCCGTGTTAAACTCGTCCGAGTTCGTGTTCACGCCATGAGGCACTCATGAACCGCCGCGACTTCCTCGCCGCGTCTGCCGCGCTCGCCGCCGGCCCCGCCCTCGCCCGACCCGCCGCGCCGCGGGGCAAGGCCGAGGCGTGCATCTTCGTCTGGCTCGGCGGCGGCATGGGTCAGATCGACACTTTCGACCCGAAGGCCAAGGGGCTCAACAAGGGCACGCCGAAGAAGGCCGGCTCGCTCTACGACTCGATCCCGACGGCGGTCCCCGGCGTGCGAGTGTGCGAGCATCTGGCGAGGACCGCCGACCTGATGGATCGGATCACCGCGATCCGCACGGTGAACCACAAGGTCATCGACGAGCACGCCTTCGCGACCAACCTCGTCCACACCGGCCGCGTCACCAGCGGAAACGCCGTCTACCCGTCCATAGGTTCAGTCGTCGCCCAGGAACGCGGCGCGGCCGGCCCGGACGTGCCGGCGTATGTCCTCATCGGCTACCCGAACGTCAGCCGCGGGCCGGGGTTCCTCGGGCAGAAGGCGGGCTACGTCTACCTCACCGACACCGCCGCCGGTCCCGCCGGTTTCACCCGCCCCGCGGACGTGGGCGAGGAGCGAGCCACTGCGCGCCGCCGGCTGCTCGATGCAACCGGCCGCGACAGCCCGACCGGCTCCGCGGTGGCGGAGTACGAGACGGCGCAGGCCGAGGCGCTGCGGCTGGCCGGGCCGGCGTTCCTGAAGCACTTCGACCTGACGACCGAACCGGCGAAACTCCGCGAGGGCTACGGCGGCGAGTTCGGCCAGCGGTGCCTGCTTGCCCGGCGGCTCACCGAGGCGGGCGTGCGGTTCGTCGAGGTGTCCCATAACCTGAACTTCCTCAACGGCACCGGCTGGGACGTCCACAACGACGGGATCAACAACCAGCACCTGCTCGTCCGCGAGATGGACGCGGCCCTCTCGGCGCTGATCCGCGAACTCGAAGCCCGCAAGCGGCTCGACAAGACGCTGATCGTGGTCGCCACGGAGTTCGGCCGCCCGCCGGAGTTCGACGCCGGCGGCGGCCGCGGGCACCAGGGGTCGGCGTTCACGCTCGTGCTGGCCGGCGGCGGGTTGCGGCACCGCGGGGCCTACGGCACCACCGACGAGACGGGCAAGCGTATCGCCGCGGACCCGGTGTCGATCCCCGACTTCCACGCCACGATCCACGCCGCCCTCGGCATCGACCCCGCGAAGGAGCTGCACGACGGCCCGCGCCCGGTCCCGATCACCGACGGCGGCATGCCGATCCCCGCACTGTTCTGATTCGCCCCCCAAAGGTTTGCTGGCCCGACTGGCTGGTCACGCCCCGCCGGCGTAGGAGAATCCGCTTCGCAGTTCGTGCATCCTGGATTATCGGGCAAGCCAAATCGTCGAGACTTGCCCTGTCCAGCACTTCAGGCCGTCTACCCACATCACGGCAGACTCATGTCCCAAATCGCCCAACTATCTCAAAACACCCAGAATATCGATATTGAGAACCAAGTTGATATCAGATGAAAATATTTTGACGTGACCACGTTTTGTGATTGCTACCGGCATATCTGAAAGTTACTGTTCAGCCCTATTGTCTACCGATTTGGCCTACCCCGCGCTCTGTTGCACCGCAGTAAACCCCGCCGTTGGTCATCGGGTAGAAACCACGAACGCGAGTGTACTTATGCGGACATGGCTTCTCTCCAGCCTCTGGGCTGCTGTGGGTCTGGCGCTCCTGGCCGGTCCGGTCTCGGCCCAGTCACCGACCCACACCTGGGGTTCGGCGACCTCGGGGAACTGGAGCCTCGGATCCAACTGGATCGGGGGAGTCGCACCTGCGGCCGGCGGAGGTGCGGCCACGGTCCTCCAGTTCAACAACCCGTTCATCGGGTCCCTCAGTTCGAACAACGACCTGGGTAACCCGTTCGACCTGAACGGGATGATTATCAACCTGAGTCCGTCATCGTTCTTCGGCTCCTCGACGAGCGTGTTCGGCACGCCGCTGCGGTTCGTCGCCAACGGCGGCACCGGACCGGTCCTCAACGTCTCCGGGTACGGCGGGGCCTACGTCGGCCCCGACGTGCAACTGGCGGCGACGCTGGCGACCAACGTCGGGGCGAACGGCACCCTGACGTTCGGTGCGGCGATCAGCGGGGCCGGCGGCCTGACGCTGAACGGGCCGGGGCTGGTCTCCCTGACCGGGACGAACTCGTACACCGGTGCGACCGCCATCAATGCCGGGGTGCTGAACATTGGAAGTGGTGCTGCACTCGGGGCGACCTCCGGCGTGACGATCGCCGGCGGCACAGCCACCGGCCCGGCGGTGGGGCTGGAGTCGTACTTAGGGGCGGCCGTCAACGTGAGCCAGGGCATCACCATCACCGGCGCCGGGCTGTACGCCACCCTGAGCGGCGGGTCGTCCTTCAGCAACGGGTCGCTCACCGTCACCGGGGCGGTCGGCGGCGCCGGCGGCGTGCTAATCCGCAACAACGTGACCCTGTCCGGCGCCAACACCTACCAGGGGCCGACGCGGGTCGGGACCGGGTCGTCGTTCGATGGCACCCACGTCCTGACCATCTCGTCGGACACCAACCTGGGGGCCGGCGGCGCGCTTGAGCTGGCCAGCGGCACGGTGCGGTTGGCCGGCGACTGGACCTCCGCCCGCGCGGTCAACGTGATCGGGTCGGGGACGATGGACACGAACGGGCACGCCGCCACCTGGTCGGGGGCCGTCACCGGCACGACCGGCGGGTTCGGCTCGACGGGGCTGATCAAGACCGGCGCCGGCACCCTCACGCTGACCGCGGCCGGCAGCCTCGCCCTCCCGGTCACGGTCGCGGCCGGCGAGTTGCGGCTCGCCGGCAACGGGGCGCTGGCCTCCACCAGCTTCACCCTCGGCACGGGCGCCCGGCTGACCCTGGACAACACGGGGACCAACGTCGGGATCCGCCTGGCGGACTTCGCGGGTGTCGTGCTCAACGAGGGCGAGTTCCTGTTCCAGGGCGGATCGGCGGCGGCCGCCACCGAGACGTTCGGGTACCTCAGTTCCGGCCAGTCCGTCAGCGGAGGCATCGCGACCGTCACCATCGCGCCCGGGGCCGGGCAGTCGGCCGCGCTGACCGCGTCCGGGCTGACCCTCTTCGACGCAGTGCTGGTCCGCGGCCAGGGGCTGGGGACGGCCGGCAGCAGCCAACTGTTCTTCACGACGGCCCCGTTCCTGACCGGGTCCGGGGCCGCCGGGACGCCCGAGGTCGGCGTGATCGCCGGCCTGATCGGCGACACGTCCGCGACCGGGACCGGCAGCACGGTGCTGACCTACGACGCGACGCTGGGCGTCCGGCCGCTGGCCGCCAATGAGTACGCCGGCACCGTTACGTCCGGTGCGACCACTCCGGCCAACGTCCGGCTGACCGGGGCGGTCGCCGGGATCAACGCCCCGACCGCGATCAACACCCTGACCCTGGCGGCGGGCGGGAGCGTGGCCGGGACCGGCCGCCTGAACGTCAACGCCAACACGGTGCTGGCCACCGGGGCCGGGGCGGCGGTGAACGTCGGCGCCCTGGCGTTCGGCGACGGGTTCGGTTCGACCGCGGACCTGGTCCTGCTGGGGGCGACTTCCGGGGCCGACCTGACCATCAGCAGCCCGATCGAGATCACCGGTTACAGCCCGCGGCTGACAAAGTTCGGCGACGGGCTGGTGACGCTCAACGGCGCGGTCACCGGGACGACGTTCGACGGCCAGCCGGCCCCCGTGACCGCGGTCTCGGTCGCCGGCGGGACGCTCCGGCTGGGGGCGGCCGCGAACTTCCCGGCGGCCACCCTCGCCGTCGGGTCCGGCGCCACCCTCGACCTGAATGGCAACAGCAAAACGTTCGCCGGCCTCAGCGGGGCCGGCACCGTTCAACTCGGGGCCGGGACGCTCACCCTGTCGCCGACCGACGTTACCGCGCCCGGCGGCTACGTGTTCGGCGGGGCCGTCACCGGTAGCGGCGGCCTGACGGTCGGCGTCGGACTGAACCTCAGCGCGGCGAACTCGTACACCGGGCCGACCGCCGTGACCGAGACCGGCTCCCTGACCCTGACCGGGGACGGGCGGCTGGCCACCTCGGCCCTGACCGTTCACGGTCTGCTCACCCTGGACAACCTCAGCGGCGCCAACCGGTCCGACCGGATCGGGGCCGCGGCGCCGCTCCAGTTGACCGGCGGCCAACTGACCCTGCACGGCAACCGGTCCGCAAACACGTCGCAGTCGGTCGGGCCGCTGACCCTCGGGCCGGGTGGGAACGTCATCGGGGTGGAAGCCCAGGGGGGCTGGACGACGACCCTGACCTTCGCCTCCCTGACCCGGGAACCGACCGCCACCCTGAACCTCAACCTGAACAGGTTTGACGTGAACTCGACGCCCCGGGTGGCCGTCACCACCGCGCCGACCCTGGTCGGCGGCATCCTCCCGTACGCCACCGCGAACGGAATCAACTTCGTGACCTACGACGCCGGCACCGGGCTGCTGCGGCCGTTGCAGTTCAACGAGTACACCGCGCTGGCCCCGGGCACCTCGACGGCGGCGAACGCCACGGTCAACGCGGCCGTCACCATGAACGCCGCCACGCAGGTGAACTCCCTGTCCCTGGTCGTCGGGTCCGGCGGCGGCGGCACGAGCCTGAGCGGGACCGGCACCCTGACGGTGTCCAGCGGGGCGATCCTCGCCGAGACTGCCGCGACGTTAGGCGTGCCGGTCGCGTTCGGCGGGGCCGAGGGCATCGTCCACGCCTACTCCCCGCTGATCGTCAGCGGCCCGATCTCCGGGTCCGGTGGGCTGACGATTACCGGGACCAGCGACGTCACCCTGTCCGGAGCCAGCACCTACACCGGCCAGACGACTCTCAACGGCGGCCGAGTGGTCGTGAACGGGGACATCCGCAACGGTCAGGCCGGGCCGCTCGGCGCCGGCTCTTCCCCGGTCGTCTTTAACGGCACGTCCCTGACCCCATCGTTCGGCTTCATCCCCCAGCCCGAACTCGTCCTGGGGTCCGGGGTGACGCGGTTCGAGCGGCCGCTGGTGGTCTCCGCCGGGGCCGACCCGCGGGTGATGACCGGCCGGCTGACCGGGTCGAACACGCCGGCCGGGACGCTGTTCACCGGGGGCGTCACCCTGAACCGCGGGCTGGTCGTCGCGGCCCCGCCAGAGGGCGGGGCCGGCACCGGGTTCACGTTCGACGGCGTCATAAGCGGGGCCGGCGGACTGGAACTCGCCCGCGGTCTGACGACGCTCAACGGGGCCAACACCTACTCCGGCGGGACCGTCCTGGGCGATTCGTTGTTCGGGTCGAGCACGGTGGTGGTGGCGGTCGGCCACGACACGGCCCTGGGGACCGGGCCGGTGACGGTCCGGAGCTTCGAGACGACCCTCCGGGCTGTCGGCGGGGCGCGCACCCTGGCCAACCCGTTCGCCTTCACCAGCGGGTCGCTGACCATCGACGGGTCCAACGGCCTGACACTGACCGGCCCGATGCACGTGGGGAACGGGATTTCCCTGACGGTCACCAACACCGGCCCGACGGTCTTCGCCGGCCCGGTCAGCAACCTGCCGGACTCGTTCGGACAACTGAACAAGGCCGGCGCGGGCACGCTGACACTGACCGCGGCCAACCCGCTGACGCTGGGCGTCGCCGTGAACGGGGGCACCCTGCGGCTGAGCGGAGGCGGTACGCTGACCGGCGTGTCCAGCCTGAGCGTCGCCGACGGGGCGACGTTGCTGCTGGACAACACCGCGGCCGGCGGGAACGTCTCCGGGCGGCTCAACGCGGCCGCCTTCGTCAACCTTCACGGCGGCGAGGTTCGGCTGCTCGGTAGTTCGACGGCGGCGACGTCGGAGGCGATCGGGTCGCTCTCGGCGTCCGCCGCCCCCACGCTGACCGTCGTCCCGGGGGCCGGGCGGGAGGCGGTACTCAACGTCAGTTCCACTGGCGGGTCCCCCATGCTGATCCGCGGGACCAACCTCGGGTCGGCGGGGACCGCGGACGTTGGCCGGGTGGTGATCGAGTCGCCGTTCCTGGTCGGCGGGTTCGGGTCGGCCGGCACCCCGGCAGTGGGCGTGCTCTCGGGCGTGGTCGGCGACACCAGCGCGACCGGGCTGGGCAGCACTGTGGTCACCCACGACGCGGCCGTCGGGGTCCGGCCGCTCACCGCCGGCGAGTACGCCTCCTCGATCACGCCGGGGGCAACCTCGCCCGAGAACGTCCGGCTGACCACGGCGGCCGCCGTGGGCATCGACACCCGCATCACCAGCCTAACGCTGGGGGCCGGCGGTAGCGTGACCGGGGTCGGGCCACTGCGGATCGCCAGCGGGGTCGTGGTCGCCGACGGCGGCTCCCCGACGGTCAGCGTCGGGTCGCTGGTCAGCGAGCCTGGCTCGTTCTCGTTCGCGGCCACGCCCGGGGTGACGCTGACGGTCGATAGCCAACTCGGCGGGGGCTTCGGGTTCGGCAATCTGGCCAAGTTCGGGGCCGGGACGGTGATCCTCAACGGCGCCCCGGACCCGGTCTCGTCGTTCTCCCGGCTGGACGTGACCGGCGGAACGCTCCAGTTGGGCGCAGCCCCGACCTTCCCAACGGCGACCGCGTCCATCAAAAGCGGTGCCACCCTGGACCTGGCCGGCAACAGCAAGTCGTTCACCACGATTGAAGGGAACGGCACGGTCCGCCTCGGCAGCGGCACGCTGACCCTTACCGGGGGCGGCTTCTTTTTCGGCAACACGTTCGGCGGCGTCATCGAGGGAGCCGGCGGCGGGCTGACCGTCACCGGCTCGACCCTGGACCTGACGGGGGTCAGCACCTACACCGGCCCGACCACCGTTGCCCGAAACGCCAGCATCACCTTGCGAAACGGAGGCGCCCTGGCCGGGACGAGCGCGCTCAACGTGTCCGGGACGGTGAACCTGGACTCGACCCGCCGGGCGAACAGCCTCGGCACGGCGGCAGTGACGCTGACCGGCGGCACGCTCGTCGTGGACGGCGGTGCCGAGAACTTCGGGACGCTGACCGTTGGGGCCGGGTCGAACACGCTTCAACTGAACCCGCCGGCCGCTGTGACCGCTGCCGGCCTGGCCCGGTCCGACCGGGGGACCTTGCGGGTGACCGGCGAGTTCGGCCAGCCGGCCTTCGGGTCCGGCTCCTCGCTCGTGCTGACGACCCCGCCGACCCTCGCCGGGAACGGGCCGGTCGGCACGCCCAGCGTCGGCGTCGTGCCGCACATCGCCACCCAGACCATCTTCCCGCCGCCGTTCCTCGGCGGGATCTCGACAACGGGTTCGTCCCTGGTGACATACGAGGCCGGGGTCGGGCTGCGGCCGCTGACCGCCAGCGAGTACGCCCCGCTGGTGAGCGGGCAGACGACGCAGAACAACGCGCTGGTCACGTCCCCGACGACGGTCGCGAGCAACACCACGGTCCAGTCGCTGACGCTGGTTTCGTCGATCTCGCCCGTTTCGGTGGGCGGGACCGGGACACTGACTGTGTCGCAGGGCGCGGTGGTGTCCACGGGGACGGCGAGCGTGTCCGCCCCGCTGGCGTTCGGCGGGGCCGAGGCGGTGTTCCACGTCGGCGAGAGTTCGTTCGGCATCCCGGGTTCGGCCACGCTGACCGTCAGCGGCGGGCTGACCGGGTCGAACGGGCTGACGCTGGCTGGCCCTGGGACGCTGGTCCTGGGCGGGACCGCCAACCCGGGCGGCCCGGTCGCGGTGAACGCCGGGACGCTGCGTGCGGACGGCACGCTGACGGCAGCCGGGACCGGGCTGACGGTCCGCCGCGGGGCAACCCTCATGGGCGTCGGAACGGTGGCCGGTGCGGCGACGCTCGAGGAAGGCTCGGTCCTGGCCCCCGGAGCGAGCATCGGCACCCTGACGGTCAACGGGGACGTCGTGCTCCTCGGGTCGTTCAAGCCGGAGGTGTCGGCATTCCCGGCTGCATCGGACCGGCTGGTCGTGAACGGGAACCTGACGCTCGGCGCGAGCAGCGTCCTGGACCTGACGAGCTTCAACACCTTCAACCCGACCACCACTTACACGCTGATCTCCGTTACGCCGGGCGGGCTGACGGGGACGTTCGGTTCGGTGAGCGGGTTCGTGCCGGGCGACTTCAACCTGGTCTACACCAACCACTCGGTGGAACTGGTTCCAGTCCCCGAGCCGGGTGGCATCCTGCTGGCGTGTGGGGCGGCTTCCGGGCTGATCGCCCTGTGGCGTCGGTCCCGGGCCGCCCGGACGGCGGGGGCCGGGACCGACGGGCCGGCAATCGGGTAAACGTCGTCCGGGTTTGGATCATACCGGCATGGACTGATTTCTTTCTTTTCTCCCCTCTCCCCTTGGGGGAGAGGGGTTGGGGGTGAGG
>DATLIF010000046.1:0-2795 GCA_035539575.1 Fimbriiglobus sp.
CGCCGACCCAGCTCAGGGCCAGCAGCGCGCACAGCAGCCACGGCACCCACGACCCGCCGCGGCGGCCGGAGCCGGTCTCGGTGCCGAGCTGGCCGTCGAGCCGGAGTTGCTGGACCCGGTTGACGAGTTCCCCGTTCACGGTCGGCGTCATCGCGGCTCCAGCGGCGGGTGCGGGTGGGATAAGCTGATCTTAGCCTCGACCGGCGACCTCGGAACAGGTCGATCGGCCGTCGTCAGTACTTCGTACCATGACCTCCGAGTTTCAACCGGGGGCGGAAGTTCATGTGGCACCGGGTATTCGGGCGGAACGACGCGCAGGTGCCGCCGTCGGTCCTGGCGGCGGAGCTCCACGCGCTCGGGCTGCCGGTCGAGCCGCACTTCCGCGGCGACGACCTCGGCTGGACCGGCGGCGAGCTCCGCCTGCCGGGCCTGAACACGCCGGTGACGCTCGACCGCTACCTGACCGCCGAGGACGACATCCGCGCCGAGCTGAACGCCCACGCGGCCGAACTGGAGACGTGCGACTACAGCCCGCACGCGGCGGGGCTGGTGGAGCACGTCGCGCTGACGAAACAGTTGATCGTGCTCCGCCGGCCGGTGGACGCGCACGACGAGGTGGCGCTGGAGAAGCTGCTGACCGCGGCGTGCCGGCTGCTCGCGGCCCGGACCGACGGCGTGTACCAGATCGACGGCCAGGGCTGGTTCGCGGCCGACGGCGAACTGTTGGTGCAAGAGTACTGACGGGTCGGGTGGCCCCGCCGGGCCGCCCGGGTCCGCCCGGCGTCCGCTAATCCAGGGTAAAGACCTCGCCGGCCTTGGCGGTCACCATCGCGGCGATCGTCCGGATGGGGACGCTGTCACGCATGAACCGCACCGACCCGTCCACCAGGCAGGCGTTCATCCCCCCGGTGTGGAAGGCGTAGGGTTCCCCCTCGTTCTTGCAGTTGATCGCCTGCACCCCCGGGCTGCTGAAGTCGGCCGGGTTGCAGCCGTCGAGCCCAATCTCGTTCTCCGAGTCCGCCCAGGCCGCCGCGGGGACGTTGTTGGTCCCTGTCAGCCGGCCCCCCCGGTACCGGTCCGGGCGGGCGGCGCACTCGACGTAGAACAGCGTGTTCGACAGCCCGTCGATGACGCTGGCGAACGAGTGGACGCGGTAGTTCGCGCTGGTCGAGTACGAGTGGGCGCTGGCCTGCACCCCCTGCACCCCGTCGAACGAGCTGCCCCGGGTCGCCGGGTCGAGGTTCGCCGGGGTGTGGTTCCGGAGGCCATCGGTCACGAACCGGATCACCGTGTAGTCGGTGGTCTGGGCGTTCGCGACGGAGAAGCCCTGGGCGGTGAACGTCGGGGCGACCCGGCCGGCGGTCGGGCTCGACGGGCAGCGGAAGACGTTCACGTCGGTCCGGATGGCGGTGGCGTTGGTCGCGTGCCCGTAGTGGAGCTTGATGACGTAGATGTTGCGGATGTTCTGCTGCTCGAGGGTCGGCAGGAGCCACACCGCCCACCCCTGGTAGGCGTTGTTCGGGACGGCGAGCCTCGGGAACCCGCCGGACGCGCACCGGCTCGGGGGGACAATCCCGTAGGTGTCGTGGAAGTTGTGGCAGCCGAGCCCGAGTTGCTTGAGGTTGTTCGAACACTTGGCGCGGGCGGCCGCCTCGCGGACCTTCTGCACGGCGGGGAGGAGGAGCCCGATCAGGATGGCGATGATGGCGATCACTACCAGCAACTCGATCAGCGTGAACGCGAGCCGAGTTGGGAGAGGGCGCATGAGTACCTCGGAAAAGGTGGAAAGAATGCCGGATGGGCGACGTGTCCAGTCCGGTGATGGCGAGTCGGCGGAGTGAACCGCAGCCAGACTGGTGTTGTGAAGGATAAGTGAGCACTTCGTGAGGGTGCAAGTGCTAACCTCACAATCCGTCTCTCCCAGTTCCAACCGCGTAGCTGCGGCCGGCGGCATCGGCCCCGCCGATGGTGTGCGTTCCCGCCGGGCGGTGGAAAGCGGGCCGCGCGTCCCTAATCATTCACCGTTGGCCCACCACCAGGAGACGAACCGATGCCGGCCCAGGTCCAGAAGGAAGCCCCGGATTTCACCGCCACCGCGGTCGTGAACGAGGAGTTCAAGCAGGTCAAGCTGTCCGACTACCGCGGGAAGTACGTCGTCCTGTTCTTCTACCCGCTCGACTTCACCTTCGTCTGCCCCACCGAGATCGTCGCGTTCTCGGACCGCGTCGCCGAGTTCGAGAAGCGCGACTGCCAGGTGCTCGGGTGCTCGATCGACAGCCAGTTCAGCCACCTCGCGTGGATCCAAACGCCCCGCGCCGCCGGCGGCCTCGGCGGGCTGAAGTACCCGCTCGTCGCCGACCTGACCAAGAAGATCGCCGCCGACTACGGCGTGCTGCTCGACGGCGGCATCGCGCTGCGGGGCACGTTCCTCCTCGACAAGCAGGGCGTCATCCGGGCCGCGACGGTCCACGACCTGCCGCTCGGGCGGAGCGTGGACGAGGCGCTGCGGGTGCTCGACGCGCTGCAGTTCTTCGAGAAGAACGGCGAGGTCTGCCCGGCCGACTGGAAGCCCGGCGCGGCGACGATCAAGCCGGGGGTGAAGGAGTCGAAGGCGTACTTCGCCGCGGCGGCGAAATGACCAAGGACCAATGACCCACCAATGACCAAGCCGAGCCGGCCGGTGTCCGGATTGGTCATTGGTGGGTCATTGGTCCTTGGTCATTCTGCCCGGTTATTCCTCCCCGTCCCCCCGGATTCAACTACCGGAAGAATCCGCATCAGCTCTTCCGCCGGGA
>DATLIF010000047.1:0-2444 GCA_035539575.1 Fimbriiglobus sp.
CGTGGTGGGTCCGGCGGACGCCTGACGGGTGGGAACTCATCGTCCGGGTCCGGGGCGTCGAGACGGTCATCCGCCCGCCGACGGGTGCGGTGTTCGCCAGCCGCGAGGACGCCGCCGCCCACTTCGCGGCATGGGCGGCCAAGAAGTACGGGGAGGACGCCTGGCTGAAACTGCGGATTGCGGGCTAATACCGGGCGTTCCGGGACGAATCACCCGTCACCAACGGAGGAACCATGAACCCGAAGACCCGCTTGCTCCTCACTTTCGCCGCCGGACTCGCCCTCGGGTTGACCGCCGGCGCCACCTGCGACCGACCGGCCAACTCCGGTCCGCCGCCCCTGATTGCCAACCTCCGCGGCCACGTCGCCGGGAACGGCCTCAAAGACCTGAAGCCGATCGGCCTGCGCGTCGGTGATGGGACGACGTTCCTGAACCCACGGGCCGAACCCCGGCCGGGCGCCGACCCCGCCATCGTGACGATCTACTTCGAGTTGAGCGGCGTCCCCACGTCGGCCTGGTTCGAGGTAGCCGACTGAGCCGCGGGGGGCGTCTCCTTCCGCTCGCACGTCCGGCACCACGCCACCCCCTCGACCCGCGGCCCCTCGGCCGAGCAGACACCGAAGATCGGGCAGGCGTAGAGCGGGACGGACTTCGTCCCGCCGCATGTCTTGCATGGTCGTGTCTCGCCGGTCGGCTTGCCCCGCAACACGCACTCCAGCGAGAACCGGCGGGTCCGGGGCTTCGGCGTTGCCACCCCCGCCTCGGCCGCCCACCGGGCCAGGTACGCCTGGCGGACCGTCTCGCCCACGGCCACCATCCCGAGAGGGTAGACGCCGGAGCAAATCTGGTGCATCCGGCGAGTCATGTCCTTGTTGAACCGCGGGCAGTGGCCCGCCCCCGAGCACTGGCACTCGTGGCTCATGCCGTCACCGTGGCGGTAATCGTGATCGGGGTGCAGTGGCCGGCGTGCGGGCCGGCGAACGAGCAGGTCAGGACCAGATTGAACACGACCTCCAGCGGCCAGCACGGGTCCACCGTGGCGGTCGCCGTCCCCGAGCAGGACGCGCCGGGCATACTCACGGTCCCGGTCAACTCCATCTGGTTGTTATCGGTGCAACTGAGCAGGAACGTGAACGACAGGCCGCAGGCGGGGATCAGGATGCCGCCGCCGGAGAACGTGGACCAGTTGCCGCTGCCCGACGGATTCGGATTTAGCCCCCAGTCCCCGGTCAGGTCGTCGCAGCAGGTGCCGGGTTCGACCACGATCCCGAGGTTCAACGGGCAGGTGGACAGGATGGCGCAGCAGTTCGTGGTCGGCTCGCAGGTGGGCGCCACGCAATCCGCGATCCCGTACAGATCGTTGCCGCCGCCGTCCTTGCCGATCAGCCGGGCCACGCGGTACGGCCGGCAGAACGACCGGACTTTCATACTGATCTGGCCCAGCGGGCACTCGCAGCAGTAGGTAGTCCCCCCCATCACAGTCGAAGAGGCATCGACCGGGGCCGTGAACTGGGACAAGCCGCCGCAACTGGACGCCCCAGTGGTGTCCAGCACCGCCTCGACCGGCGAGCGGCAGGCGGTCGCGTCGCCCCCCAGGCACGCCTGGTAGCGCAGCCCGGCGGCGGCTGTCGGGTCGTAGTAGACGTGAATCGGCAGTGGGCCGTCGATCCCCTGGATGCACCCGTACCAGACGCCGTTCGCCGGATCGTTGGAGCAGGGGGCCGGGACGGCGATGTCCCCCGGCTCGTGGTAGATCAGGTACGCCCCGACGCAGTCCAGGTCAGCACAGCCGGTCGCCGCGCGGAACTCGGCCCGCAGCACGCGGGAGAGGCCGTTGGGCGGGAAGTTCGCCGCCTCGACGAAATACGGCTCGGTGGCAAGCTCGGTGCGAACGGTCGCCTCGGTAACGCACGTCTCGTCCAGTTGGGCCAGCCCGTCGGCCAGGTCGAGGGGCGGCTGACAGCCGTCGGAGGCGACCGCGTAGAGCGGGGTGCCGTCATCGGCGATGTGGATGTGCCGGCCTTCCAGGTAAGCGTCGGCGTCGCAGACGGTCCGGCCGCAGCCCATCGCGTAGAGCGGGGTGCCGTCGTCGGCGACGTGGACGAATCGGCCTCGGTAGCGGCGGCCGGGTTCGAGGGCCATTACAGGGTGTTCAGGTCGAGGATGGAGATAGCCGGGCCGTCGGTCGGGGTGTCGCCGTCGAAGTAGGTCCGGGTGCCGGGGTAGAAGCCCCCGCTGATCGCGCCCGTGACCTTGACGAACTCCCAACGCGGCTCCATCACGAAGTAGTAATCACCGTCGGCGTCCTGGTGGATGCGAACGATCACCGGCCCGTCTTCCAGCGCCGCGGCCGGCAGGTCCACACAGTTGACCTCGTAGCACGTCCCCGTAAGCCCGCCGCTGACCTCAACCCAGGTATCGGGGACGTGCTACGAGGTCAACTG
>DATLIF010000048.1:0-4351 GCA_035539575.1 Fimbriiglobus sp.
CCCACCACCAGCACGGGTTGACACCCATTCGCCGAAACTGGTAAGTAGGCAATCTGCGAAACGCCGGCCGCACGGACGCCGGTACGGGGAACCGCCCATGGGCTTCTTGCAGGATGCACCCGCCGCCGGTCCCCGCGCCGACGTGGGTCCGTCACGTCTCGACACCCCGGACGTCTCCGTCTGCATCGTCAACTGGAACTGCCGCGAGCTGTTGCGCAAGTGCCTGGCGTCTCTGTACGCGCGGCCGCAGGGGGCGAGCTTCGAGGTGGTGGTGGTGGACAACGCCTCCACCGACGGAGCCGCGGACATGGTCGCCGCGGAGTTTCCGCAGGTGACGCTGGTCCCCAACGCCGAGAACCGCGGCTTCAGCCGCGGTAACAACCAGGCGGCGCAACTCGCCGTCGGGCGCTACCTGTTCTTTCTGAACAACGACACCGAGCTACGGCCGAACACGCTCGCCGAGTTCGTGACGTTCGCCGACCGCAACCCCGGCGTGGGGATGGTCGGTCCGAAGCTGCGCGGGGCGGACGGCAACGCCCAGATCGCCTACCGCACCCGGCCGACGCTGGCGGCGTTGTTCCATCGCATCTCGCTCTTACGCTGGACGCGGCTCTTCCGCGGGGCGTACTACCGCTACCGCCGGGACACGTTCGAACCGGACGGGGTGCGGACGGTCGAGGCGCTGATGGGGGCGGCGGTGTTCCTGCCGCGCGAGGTGTTCGAGCAGAGCGGCCGATGGGACGAGCGCTACCACTTCGGCGGCGAGGACCTGGACCTGTCGGCGCAGGTCGGCCGTCGGCACAAGGTGGTGTATTTCAGCCGGGTGGAGGTGTTGCACTACGGCCGGGTGTCGAGCCGCGCGAACGTGGGCTTCGCGGCCCCGAACGTGGCGATCGGCTACGTCCACTACTTCCGCAAGGCGGGCGTCGGGCGGGCGGCGCTGGTGACGTACAAGGCGCTCGTGACGGTGGACACGCCGGTGCAGATCGGCATCAAGCTGTTCGAGGCTGGCTGCCGGCTGGCGCGGGGTCGGCGAGATAAGGCCCGCAAGAGCCTGCTGGCGGCGCGCGGCCTGTGGCACTTCTTCCGCGGCGAGCTGGTGCGATTCTGGAAGGCGTAGCCCTACACCGCGTAACTCACCCGCAGCTTGCCGCCCTTCGCTTTCACGCCCGTCACCGTTACCGCGAGTCCGCCGACGCTCGGCAGGTGCGTGCCGCCGCAGCCGACCGGCCGCGAGTCGCCGACGACCACCTCTCGGTTGCTGAACGGATCGCCGATCACGCGCACCGGCAGGTCGGCCCGCACCGCCTCCACGAGCGCGTCGGGGAGCCTCGCCGCGACCTCCTCCGCGCTCGCGCCGTCGCCGGGGCTGAACTCGACCCGTCCCTCGCCGGGCCAGTGGTGCCCGGCGACGCCTTGCAGATTCGGGAACAGCCGTTCCACGACCGCCGCGATCAGGTGGCCGGCCGTGTGCCACCGGGCGCTGAGCTGCCGACACTCTGCATCAACGAACAGTTCCACCGCATCGCCGATGGACAGCCCGTCGGTCGAGTTGAGGTAATGGTTGACCTCGCAGCCGTCGGCGTGGGCGACGTGGGTGACGGCCCGGCCGGCGATGGTGCCGCGGTCGGCCTTCTGACCGCCGCCCTGGGGGTGGAAGAGTGTCTCGGACAACCGCACGAACGGCCGGCCGTCGTCGCCGACGTGGGTGATCGTCGCGGCATCGGAGATGTCAGGGGAGGCGAGGTAGCACTTGACGGTCATGGGGGAATTGTAGCCGGCCTGTATCGGGAGGCTCACCGCCCGCCCTTCACCCGGGCCTTGACCTGCTCCCACGTCAGCCCGATCTGGGGGTTCGCCCGCAGGTCCGCGAGCCGGCGGTCGAGTTCGGCCTTCTGCTCGTCGGTCAAATCCGGAGCGCGGTCCTCCTCCGGGATCGAGTCCCAGATGGCTTGCACGAGCCGGATGCGGTCGTCCGGGCTCAACATGTTGATCTGAGCGAGGGTGGCCGAAAGGTCCATCGCAATCCCCTCCGCTACGCCAGCCCGAGTTGCTGCCTGGCCAGTTGCTTCTGGTATTCAACCAGAAGCCCGATGGTGACGCCACCAGCCCTCTCGGGTCGGGTGCCATGCCCACGGCTCCGCGTCACGGAACGTCCAGAGCATCAGTCGCATTTCTCGGGGCAGGTAGAACTCGTCGTCCGGCCATGCCGCATGCCACCCGCCCAGAACGGCCACTGGCTGATCGTCCAGATACAGTGGGCAACGGCTGCGGTACTCCTCCTGATATGCCTCGCCAAGTTCCGTCGTTGAGGCAATGTCGTAGTCGGTGCGGTCCAGCCCTTCAGAAGCCAACCACTCCCCCACCGCAGGACCGCCGTACAAACACAACGCCTCGATCGGAGGGAACGAACGCACTTCACGGCCAAAGAGTGGCGTCCCGCCTTCGATCCGCAACTCTGCGAGAGGCGCGATCAGGTGATCCAAATGCAGTGGCTTGACCCAACCCCAACGCCCATCGACATCGTACGCGCCGACGGACCCTTGCACCCGCAAGCCCTGTTGCGACAGCCAGCCGCAATCGAATGTAATCCGATGTCGGTCGCCTTCGCGACCACGATACCCGACGCGGCCGCGGCCACGCCAGTATGCCACAACTCCGCTTTCCGTTGGCGTCTCGTCGAGAAACAGGGACGGTTTGGCGAGGTGTTGGCCCTCCGTGATCATGGCCTCCGGCGTCATACGCCCTCCGCCGCCGAGCGCTTGCTGGCTCGGCGTTTCAAAACCTCTTTCACGCCCCGTAGTCGATGTCCTCGACGTTGGCCCGGTGCTTGAGGATGAACTCGCGCCGACCCTCCACGTCGTCGCCCATCAGCGTGCGGAACATCTTCTCCGCCGCCAGGGCGTCCTGCATCGTCACCCGAAGCATGGTCCGCTTCCGCGGGTCGAGCGTCGTCTCCCAGAGTTCGTCCGGGTCCATCTCGCCCAGCCCCTTGAACCGCGTGATTGTCAGCCCCTTCTCGCCGAGCCGACGGATCTCGCTCACCATCTCCCGCAGGTGATCCAACTCCTTGCGGCTCTCACCATGTTGGAGCGCGTAGCGCACCGCCGGCTCCCGGCCGGCCACCCGCGGCAGCGGCACCAGGTCGGTCCGGTTGAACCCCGCCTCCTTCAGCCGCGCCAGCGCCCGGTTCAGCGCCCGCACCTCGTGCCACTCGTCCACCGTGAACCGGTAGCGCTCGTCCGCCTCCGCGGTCAGCTTGCCGACCGTCTCGCCGGGGGCCAGCGCCTCGTCGGCCACCGCCAACTCCTGTCCCAGCCGTGCGGACTCGGCCACCCGGAACGCCTCGACCTCCTCCTGGGTGAAGTAGAAGTGGTCCTTCGCCCCGAGCCGGACGTGGAACACCGGCAACAGCCCGGCGTCGTTCGCCTTTGGCAGGAACACCTCCAGGGAGTACCCGCGGCGTTCGAGGATCACCAGCGCCGCCTCAATCTCGTCGAGCAGCGGGATCAGCTTCGCCAGTTCGTCTCCGGCCAGCGTCCGCGCGGCCCGGCCCTCGACCGGCAGCACCTCCAGGGTCGTGTCCTTCAGCCCGCGGGCGAAGAGTTCCTTCGCCATCTCCTCGCGGGTCTGGACGAACCGCGTCTCCTTCTTCTGCGTCACCTTGAACAGCGGCGGCCGGGCGACGAACACGTTGCCGGACTCGACCAGCTTGCGCATCTGGCGGAAGAAGAAGGTCAGGAGCAGCGTGCGGATGTGCTGGCCGTCCACGTCGGCGTCGGTCAGGATGACGATCTTGCCGTAGCGGAGTTTGGCCACGTCCTCGGTATTGCCGATGTCCACCCCGACGGCCGCGATCAGGGCCGCGATCTCCTCGTTGCGCAGCAGCTTTTCCAGGCGGGCGCGCTCGACGTTGAGCACCTTCCCCCGCAGCGGCAGCACCGCCTGATACATGCGATCCCGACCGCTCTCGGCACTGCCGCCGGCGGAGTCCCCTTCCACCAGGAACAGTTCGCTCTTGTCGCGGTCGCGGGTCGTGCAGTCCATCAGTTTGCCCGGCAGTCCGCCGCCGCTGAGCGCGGTCTTGCGGTCCTTCAGGGCGTCGCGGGCCTTCTTCGCCGCGATCCGGGCCTCGGCGGAGAGCATGATCTTCCGGCAGATCCGCGTCGCCTCCTTCGGGTTCTTCTCCAGGTAGTCGGTCAGCCACTCGTACACGACGCTGGACGTGATGCCTTCCACTTCCGGGTTGTTGAGTTTGATCTTGGTCTGCGACTCGAACAGCGGGTCCGGGTGGCCGAGGCTCACGACGGCGGTCAGCCCGGACCGGAAGTCCTCGCTCTTCACCTCGAGG
>DATLIF010000049.1:0-11066 GCA_035539575.1 Fimbriiglobus sp.
TCGAGGCCCACCGTCTGCGGCCCCGCGGTGGGCCTCGAAGACTCGACCCACCCTACGGAAGAGCCTCGCTTTCGAACCAGGTAGCTCCGCGACATCCCTATTTTCGTGCGCGACACCAGTTCGTTGCCGGTCAGCCGCGCCCAGGCGGGCAGGTCTTCCTCGACCGAGGTGTCCGTCGAGCGGACTTCCAGCAACTGACCCGGTTCCAACGGGTCGATGTGCCGGCGGATCAGGAGCAGCAGCCCGTTGCCGCAATCGAGGTCGCCGCCGTCAAAGCTGGCGTCCGGCGGGAACGGGTGTCGGGCGATCCAGTCCATCGGTGTGGGTCGGCTCAGAGGTCAGTCTGCGGCCCGGACGGACCGCGCCCGGCGGCCTGCGCGAGGGTCCAGAGGGCGGTTATCAGCGTGAACTTAGTAGGAGACGCTGGGGCAGCTCTCGCCCATGAACTCGACGAGCTTCGCCCCGCCGACGATCACCGCGCCGGCGACGAGGTTGCCCTCGTCGAGCTTGCGGCGCTTGAAGCAAGGCGAGCAGACATAGATCTTGCCGCCGGCCGCGGCGAAGTTGGCCATCAGGTCCTTTAGCGGAGCGAACCCCTCCTCGGCGATGGCGTCCGCGGCCCCCTTCACCGCCAGCCGGACCGCCTCGGTGCTCAGGAAAACAACCGTGTCCTTGTCGGACGCGACCGCAGCGTTGGCGATCACGAAGGCAACTGTAGCCTTGTCGGGGTTGTCGCTGGCGCAGGTCAGGCTGATGCAGAACTTGCCGGGCATCGGTGCAGGTCCTCAAGACGGTGGTTCGGATCGGTCCCTTGCGGGGAGGTTGGTGGATCGTACTGAATCGGATATCGTTGACCCCAGCCCAGTAACGACTGTCCCCCGCCACCGGTTGAGGGAGTAACCATGTCGCGCATTCGTTGTGTCATTGCCGTCGCGGTGATCGCCAACCCGCTCGCTTTCCTCCTCGGCCAGAAGCCGCACGCCGACGACAAGGCGATGGCGGCGTCCGTGTTCCTGCCGTCGAAGATCGAGTGGCAAGACGGCCCGCCTTCGATCCCCCCCGGCACCAAGCTCGCCGTCCTCGAAGGCGACCCCGGGAAGGAGGGGCCGTTCGTCATGCGGCTCCGCCTGCCCAACGGCTACCGCATCCCGCCACACATCCACCCGAAGCCGGAGAGGATCACGGTGATCGCGGGCACGTTCCACGTCGGCATGGGGGACAAGTTCGACCCCTCGGCAGGCAAGTCGATGCCGGCCGGCACGTTCGGCACCTGGCCGGCCGGGATGAAGCACTTCGTCTGGGCGAAAGGGGAAACGATCATCCAGTTGCACGGCATCGGGCCGTGGGAGATCCGCTACCTCAACCCGGTCGATGATCCGAGGAACGAGAAGTAACTGAGCCGTCTCCCCTCTGTTCAATTATCAGGCTCAACCTTCCCGTCGTCGGATGCAATACAGGGGGTGTTCGGCAGACACGAGTCCGTGGCCGGTCAGCCGGCACCACGCCGGGATGTCCTCCGGCGCGGCCGGGTCCGTAGCCCTCACTGTGAAGACGGAGCCAGGGGCCAGACTATTCAGGCGGATTCGCAACTCCATGACCAGCTCGCCGCAACCCATGTCCCCGGCGTCCCATGTGGCGTCCGTCACGGCCATGGGCTCCTCCGGTGGGGTCGGCAGGGGGTCGCGGTCCGGGGCTGATGCAGCGCCGGTTTCCATCCGGTCGGCCTCCTGCCACGCACGCAGGTAGCAATCGCGGCGGGTGACGTAGTCGGTGAGTTGCTGGCGCAGGTCGTCCGGCTCGCGGTTGAGCCTCAGGCAGAGACACGCGAGGCACCGGGGGGCGTTCTTGAACCCAAGGGCGACGTTCCAGACCGCTTCGTGGGCGGTGTAGCGCGTGCGGCAGTCGCGGCAGGCCCCTCCGGCAATCCGGTGTAGCTCTCGAAGTGGCAGCGTATCGGGGTCGTCGGGCGACATCAGTTCATTGTAGCGGATCATGCGATCGAGACCCGTTTGGGTGTGAGAGGCGATATCCCATTCTGGTATTCTGCCGGGCAGGAGAATGCGCACTATCATCCGGTTATAGCGGTGGCGGATCGCCGGCCACGATCCCCTTTCCTCCTTCGAAGCTGCACCGTGAGCGAATCGCCCACCCGTTCGACGACCGACCCGACCGCCGTCCACTCCGACCGGAGCCTGATGCGGCGATACCGCGACGGGGAGGAGGAGGCCGCGACGGCGCTGTACCTGCGGTACGCCCGGCGACTGCGTACGCTGGCGGCCCGGCGGACCGGGACGGCGTTCGCCGGCCGCTTCGATGCCGACGACGTGGTTCAGTCCGTCTTCCGGGCGTTCTTCCAGGGTGTCCGCCGCCGGGCGTACGACGTGCCCCCCGGCGGCGAGATCTGGGGTCTGCTGCTGGTCCTGGCTCTAAACAAGATTCGCAACCAGGTCGGCCACCACCGGGCCGCCAAGCGCGACGTCGGCCAGACCGCCGGCGGCCGGGAGTTCACCCGGCGTCCGCCGCTGGGCCGGGACGATAGTGCCGCGATGTACCTGCGGCTGGTCCTCGACGAGCAGCTCGACGGGCTGCCGGAGTCCAACCGGGCGATCGTGCGGATGCGGATGGAAGGGTACGAGGTCGCCGAGATCGCCGAGCGGGCCGGGCGGTCCCGGCGGACCGTGGAGCGCGTGTTGCGCGACTTCCGCGACCGTCTGGCCGGCCCCTGATCGCCCGAGGCGCCCATGCCCACGCCCGTCTCGCCAGCCCACCGGGCCGAACTGGCCCATCTTGTCGAGGCGTTCGAGGACGCCCTGGCCCGCGACCCGAACGCCAGCCCGGACGGCTTCCTCCCCGCCTCCGATCAGCCGCTGTACGTCGAGGTACTCGCCGAGCTGGTTCGCGTGGACCTGGAGAACGCCTGGGCGGGTGGGCGGCCGAGGCGGCTGGCCGGCTACCTCGACCGCTACCCCGCGCTGGCCGCGGCCCCGGAGGCGGTCGCGGCCGTTGCCTTCGAAGAGTACCGTCTACGGCGGCTGCATGGCGAACCGGCGACGGTCACGGAGTACGCCAAAGCGTATGGGCTGAGTACCTCGGACTGGCCGTCCGTCCTGATCGGGCCAGCCGTCGATGCTGCCACGGCGCAAGTCCTGGTCCAGCCCGCGGCCGACACGCCACCGCCGGGCACGGAGCAGGTGGCCGTGCAGCCCGACCTGGAGTTCCACATCCCGACCAACCTGGCGGGGCCGGCCGACCCGTCGGACGCGGAGTCGGTCGCCGGCTGGGTGGGGTCCGCGAACGCCTTCCCCGGTCCGGGCGGTGTGTTCCTGGGGTTCCGGCTCCAGGAGGAGCTGGGCCGCGGGGCGTTCGGCCGGGTCTATCTCGCCCGGCAAGCGGACCTGGGCGGCCGGCTGGTGGCACTGAAGGTCGCCTGCGACATCTTCGGCGAGTCCCGGACGCTGGCCCAGTTCCAGCACACCAACATTGTCCCGATCTACTCGTTCCACCAGGCCGGGCCGCTCCAGGCGGTGTGCATGCCGTTCTTCGGCCGCACCACGCTGGCGCAAGTAGTCCAGCAGCTCAGCCACCGGCCGAGCCTGCCGCACTCCGGCCGCGAGCTGCGGAGCACGGTCAACGTCGGCAAGGCGAGCACCCTGCCCTCCACGGACCGACCCGTGCCCGGACCGGTCGCCCCCGCCGAACAGCCGGCGCCGGCGGGCGACGCCGCCGACGGCTGGGCGCGGCTGGACGGCTTGTCCTACGTCGAGGCGGTGCTGTGGCTGGGGGCGCAACTGGCCGACGGGCTGTCCCACGCCCACGACCGTGGCATCGTCCACCGGGATCTCAAGCCAGCCAATGTCCTGCTCACGGACGAGGGCCGGCCGATGCTGTTGGATTTCAACCTCGCCGAGGACACAAAGCTCCGCGCATCGCCAGAGGGCGCCCGCATGGGCGGCACCCTGCCGTACATGGCCCCCGAGCAGATTGAGGCGTTCCGGTCGCGGACCGGGGTCGTGGACGGCCGGTGCGATCTCTTCGCGCTGGGGGTGATCCTGTACGAACTGCTAACCGGGCGGCACCCGTTCCCGGTGCGGCGCGGGGCGTCGAAGGCGGCGACGGACGCGATGCTCGCCGACCGCCGCCAGCCGCCGCCGTCGCTGCGGCGGTGGAACCCGGCCGTCACGCCGGCCGTCGAGGCGATCGTCCGCAAGTGCCTCGCCCCCGTTCCGCACGACCGCTATCAGCGCGCCGACCATCTGCGGGACGACATCCAGCGCCAACTGGAGCACCAGCCGCTCAAGTACGCCCCGGACCGGTCGGCCCGCGAGCGGCTGCGGAAGTGGGCGAGGCGGCACCCGCGACTGGCGTCCTCCGGCGCGGTGGCGGTCGTGGCCGCCGTGCTGCTGGTCGGGGTCGGTGCCAGTGCGCTGGTCGCCCGCGAGCGATCGCGGAACCTTCAGGCTCAGGCGACGTTCGCCGACCACCGGGACGCCCTGCGGGACGCGCAGGTCTTCCTCGACGACCGCAACCAGTCCTTGCCGCGACTGGACGAGGGGCTGGCGCGGCTGCACGGCGTACTCGACCGCTACGGCATCCCGGATGACGCCAGCACCCCGGACCCGTGGGCAAAGCCGGACCGCGTCTCGCGCCTGACCGACGGGCAGCGCGGTCAACTCCGGGAGGACGTGGCCGAGACGTTCTACCGGATGGCCCAGGTCGCCGCCCTGCGGGCGACCTTCGCAGCCGCCGACGAGAAGGCCCGCCAGACTGTTCTGGCAGACCGCTGGAACGCGACCGCCGCGCGCTACGGCGGCGACCGCCTGGCGCGGGCGGTCCGCGAGCAGCGCGCCGCGGTCGCGGACCTCCGCGGGGAGCCGGGGGAGCCCCGGCAGGTTCTCGACGGGGTCGCCCCGAACTCGGCCAGCGACCACTACCTGCTCGGGGTGATACTCTCCCGCAAGGGCCGCCACCGGGACGCCATAGCGACACTGAGGACAGCCACCCAGCTCGACCCGGAGAACTTCTCCGCGTGGTTCGTCCGCGGCACCGCCCACCTGGCCCTGGAGCAGAACGAACTCGCCGCCCTCGCCTTCGGGTCATGTACGGCGCTGCGCAAGGAGTTCGCCCCGGCGTGGCTCAACCGCGGACTGGCCTACGCCCGGATGCACTTCCACGAGGACGCCCGCGCCGACTACGACCGGGCAATCGAACTCGACCCCTCCCTGACCGAGGCGTACATCCTCCGCGCCGGCACCCGGTTCGCGCTGGGCGACCTGAAGGGAGCGGCCGCGGACTACGACCATACGCTGGAGACCGATTCGCCGCCGACGCGGGTCTACTTCCTGCGGGCGGACGTCCGCCGGCGTCTGGGCGACACCGTCGGGGCCGACGCCGACCGGACCGAGGGGCTGCGCCGCGAGCCGCGGGACGAGCTGAGCTGGATCGGCCGCGCCGAGAACCGGCTGGCCGACCCGACCGCCGCGCTGGCCGACGTCGAGGAGGCGCTGAAGCTGAACCCCGTGTCTGCGACCGGGCTTCAGCTTAAATCGCACATCCTGGCCGAGCGGCTGGGCCGGCCCGATGAGGCGATCGCGGCACTAAACCGGGCGATCGAGTTCCACCCGGACCACGCCGCGGTGCGGGCCGGAAGGGGCGTCCTGCTGGCCCGACTCGGCCGGCGCGACGACGCCCACCGCGACGCCCGCGACGCGCTACTGCGCGACGCCAAAGCGCCCAATCGCTACCAGGTCGCCTGCATCTACGCGCTGACGGCGAAGGCCCACCCCGAGGACCGGCGGGAGGCGTTCGCGCTGCTCTGGTCGGCATTGAAGACCGGGTTCGGGCTGGACATCGTCGAGACCGATCACGACCTCGACCCGATCCGCAAGGACCCCGAGTTCCAGCGGCTGGTACGATCGGCACGGGCGATCCAGAAGGGACTGTGAACGTTGGGCCTGGTTCATTTTTGGCGAACGGCCGGCGTGAGCCGGATGGTGTGGCGATCACCACCAGCCGGCTCACGCCGGCCGTTCGCCAGGACGCTGACCCGCAGAGAAACGGGTTCTGCCCCTGCGGGAATACTAGCCCGAACGGAAAACGGCTCTCCAGAACTGACGGATCAGCAAGAACCGTGACACCAGGACAAGAAATGAGACTTACCTGACGGATGACGGCCCGGATCGAACTTTCCGTTTGTAGCCCGAGGTATCCTCACGAGGTGGATGCCGCGGAAACTACTTGAGATGTCGCCCCATGACGCACGCCCACCACGGCCTTGGAGCCGGGTTTCAGCAACTCGAAGACCGCACCCTGCCCCACACCGCGTTCGGCATCCCGTGGGCCGACCCCGGGCACCTGACGCTGAGCTTCGCCCCGGACGGGGCCGCCACGCAGGTCGGGGCGAACTCGCTTTCCCGCGTCCTGTCCGCCGCCGGCCCGACCGCCGCGTGGCAGCGGGAAATCCTGAGGGCGTTCCAGACCTGGGCCGCCTTCACGAACGTCAACGTCGGCCTGGTCCGCGACGGCGGGCAGCCGTTCGGCGTCTCCGGCGCGGTCCAGAGCGATCAGCGGTTCGGCGACATCCGCGTCGGGGCAGCACCGCTTTCGCCAGGCGTCGTGGCCAGCGCCTCACCGTTCAGTTGGACTGGAACCACCCTCAGCGGCGACCTGCTGTTCAACGCCGCGCAAGCGTTCCGGCTCGGCAACGTGTCCGGTGCCTACGACGTATTCTCGATCGCACTGCACGAGGCCGGGCACGCTCTGGGGCTGGACCACTCCCACGAGGCCGGCTCGGCCCTCGGCGAGAAGTACACCTACCGCAGCAGCATCGCGGCCGACGACGTGGCGGACGTCCGCGAGATGTACGGCGTGCGGGTCCACGACCGGTACGACGCCGCAGGTGGCAACGACACCGCCGCGCGGGCGTCGGTGCTGGCCCCGGCGAAGCTGGGCAACCTCACCCTCACGGCCGACGGAGATCTGACCACGCTTACAGACGCGGACTACTACCGGTTCACCGTCCCACCGCTGGCCTCGCTGCTGGGCAAGGTGACGGTGCGGCTTCAGGCGGAGGGGCTGAGTCTGGTCCTGCCGCGGATCACGATCACCGACGGCTCCGGCCGGGTCGTGGCATCGGCCGCCAGCCACGACCCGCGGAACAACGACGTGACACTCCAGTTCACCCCCTCGCCGTGGGGTGGCAACTATTACGTCAAGGTGGAGGGTGCCACCAACGACGTGTTCGGCATCGGCGGCTACCGCCTCGCCGTGGACGGGATGACGCTGAACGCGGCCCTGTCGCCGCTGACGGCGATCCTGGAGCCGACCCTGCAACTGCGGTTGGGCGACACCCTGACGGCGGTGGTGGACCTGTTGCCTGTGGGCGGCGCCCCGGCGGACCGGCGGTTCGACGCGACCCACCGCGCGGCGATCAGCGACAGCGGGGACACCGACACCTACCGCGTCCGGGCCCCGGCGGCCGACGGGTCGGCGCCGCTGAATCTGAACGTGATGGTCTGGGGCACCGACGCGGACCCGCTCGACCCACGGGTGCGGGTGTATGACGCCGACGGCCGGCCGGTCGCCTTCCAGGTGCTGGCAAACGAGTCGGGCCTGATGAGCGTACAGGTTCTCGGCGTGCAGCCGGGTGCCGACTATTACGTCCAGGTCTCCGCGCGGGACGGTGGTGCGACCACGACCGGCGGCTACTTCTTCGGAGCCGACTTCAACCAGTTCGCGCCGACCATGTACGACGGGGTCGCCGGCGGCGCCCTCGACATCCCGGGTGAAAGCACCAACGGACGGCTGTCGGTGGAGGCCGGCGTCTTCCAGTTCGCGCTGTCGGCGGAATTGCTGGGCGCGGGCGCCGCCGGGGTGACGATGACCGTGCGGGACGCGGCGGGGAACGTGGTGGTCAGCCTGAGTGCGACCGCCGGCCAGCCAACCATGACCGCGGTGCGTTACCTGGCGGCTGGCTCGTACACCGTGCGGTACGACTACCGTTCGCCGGCCGGCTCGGTGGCCGCACCGATGAGTTACGGCCTGTTCCTGTTGCGACTGAGTGACGGCGTCGGCCCGTACGCGACGGGCTCGTCCACGACCCACGGCACCCCGAGCGGCAGTTCGGGCGGCACGTCCGGCGACACGGACAGCGGCTACACATACACCGGAACGTCCACCACGCGTCCGAGCGGCTATGGGTATTACTTCTAGCCAGCCGCTAAACGGGCTCTGAATACCCCCGAGAGGATTCGAACCTCTGACCCTCGGTTTAGGAAACCGATGCTCTATCCCCTGAGCTACGGGGGCGTAAGGGAAAAACGACTAGCTGCCCTCCTTCCGTGTCAGAATCGTGTCAGAATTTTCTCCTCGGTCGAGTAGCAGCACGTCGGCCATCTCCTTCATCACTTCCGCCCCGTCGAACGCCCGGCTCGCCTCGACGTAGTACTTGCGGGCCGTCTGGGCGGTCAGCCCCAGGGCCTCGGCGGTCTTGTCCACGCTCTGGGTCTTGCCCGAGGTCAGCGTGATGGCCCGCTTCCTCAGGTCGTGCGTCTTCACCTTCGCCTCCGGGTGGGCCCGGCCGTACGCCCGGAATATGGACTTCATCGCATTGTACATGACACTGGGCGAGAAGGTATCGGTTCGCGCCGGTCCGGGACGGTACTGACGGGTGTCCTCCGCGTACCGCTCCCAGAGAAAGGTCGGGCCCTTCAGGGCGCGTAGGCGTTCGGCCAGCAGGGAAGGCAGTGGGATGTGCCGTTCGCGGTGGGTCTTGTCTTGCTCGGCCTCAATCACCAGGACGTCGCCCCGCAGTTGGTCCGAGCGGACCTGGCAGAGGTCGTTGAGCCGGCACCCGCTCAGCATCTTCACGTCCGCGAACAACCGGACCAGCTCCCAGCCCGGGTACCTCTCCTCCAGCCACGCGAAGAATACCCGGAAGGCGTCGTCGGTCGGCACGGACGGGGGCCGCCTCGGCAACTTCGGCCGCTTGACCTCCTCCCAGGGGTTCTCGCGCCGCTTGACGTAGCCCAGGTCGGCGAAGTGACTCCAGACGATGGAGAGGTTGGCGATGGCGTTGTAGACCGTCTGGGGGCTGCGCCGGTATTCTCGGGCGTCGGTGGCCTTGCCCCGCTTGAAGGGGGCGGCCGCGTAGAGGCGGGCGAACCGGTTGGCCAGTTCCTCGGTGATGGACGAGGGGCCCTTGGTGTCGGGGAGGACGGCCCGCAGGTTAGCAATCGCCGTCTTGTAGGTGACGAGCGTCTTGGGGCGGATGTTCGCCGTGGAGAGTTCGGCGACGGCCTCGTCCCAGGTCGTTTCGAGGGGGTTGCGGACGGCGTAGTGCCTGACGATGAGCTTGGCCGTCTCGGTATGCCAGTCGGGCGGCGGGGACGATGTGGGCTTCCACGACTTCGGCACGGCCACCCCGGTGGCGGCCCTAACATACTTGCCGCGTTCGGTCGGGTGCGGGAAACGAGTGTGGAAGTACCCGTCCCGGACGATGTGGCTCGCTCCGACGAAGCGGCCGTCGGCCAGCGGGAAGCGGTAGGGGGCGTGGCGGGCCATGAGGTACTCTCCTGCCGGACTACCGGCGCGGCCGTTTGCTCAGCCACTTGTCCAGCATCTCAACGGTGAACAGGAGCTTGCGGGTGCCGGGCACCGACTCGATTTCTTTCCTGCGGTTGTACAGGGTCTGCTTCGCCATGCGGCAGTACTCGGCGGCCTCGTCGGCGGTCAGGTACGGCGAGGGGCGGGGGGCGACGTTGCGGATGGGCTCTACCATCTGTAGTCCAGCAGGAGATTGACATCATGCAGGACTATAATAGCTAATTTAATGACATCGTCGTCCCCTTGAGGCGGCGAATAAGCTCCTCGACCACGGCGTCGACCAGGGCCTTGTCGACCTTCGGCGTGGGGGCCTGCTTGGCCCGGATATCCGCCAATAGCTCCTGGGCGGACTTCAGGTCCTCGGCGTCGGGCCTACGCCCAGGCTTGAACTTCTTGAGGTCGAGCCCGGACCGCCGATACCCGGCCGCCCGCGCCAGGATGATGGGGAGGGGCATGGGCTCCAGGCTCAGCGCCCGCGACGCCGCGGCGAGCTTCTCGTACACCTCGTCGGTGGTGTCGCTCGACTCCCACGCGATGATGAACGTCCGGCGGTCGACGCCGTACTCAGAACGCTCGACAGGTTTTTCTAACTTTCGTTTTGCCAATGATAGCACCTCCGTCAGCGGTATCGCAATAATACCGCCGGGCGGACACAGGCTCAAGGGGGTAGCTCGTGTTCTCTGCCGGACCGACATCAAGCAGCCCTAGAACCTCCTCCTGAGCAGGGAGGCCACCGGGCCCCGAAAAGGGCAAAAACCCCTTGTGGACACATATAATGGGGGTATTGGGGGCCTCTGCGGGAGGGTTCTCCCGGTCCTCCTCTTGGTAGGCCGGGAAGGAGTACTCCGAGGCCCGTCCGCTTTTCCCCTGGGTCCCCTTCCTCACCAGCGTGAGTACGCCGTCCTGGACGAACTGGGTGAGCCAGGCGTGGGCGACCCGGTGGTCCCTTATCCCGCACACCTCGGCGGCCGTCCTCGCCGACAGGAAGAACGCCCCACGGCCGTAATAGAGCTGGAGGCGGCGGCAGGCCTTGCCGAGTTTGCGGGCGTCCTCGTTGTCGTACCTCAGGACCTCAGGGGGCGTTTCGTCGGTGAGGGCCGCCGTCATCGCGTCGGCGAAGGCCCCGCCGGCGGAGATGGGCCGGGCCCCGGGCCACGCCGCCAGGAACTCCCGGACGGAGACGGCGAGGTTCCTGGTTGTGATGTGGGGGAGGGCCCACTCGTGCCACCGGGCCACGACGCCCTTGAGGGTCGCCTCGTCCGCCCCGGCCATCCCCGGCACGGCCTTGAGGTAGCGCGCGAGCCGCAAGAGGCACGTGTTGCGCTGGCCGGGCCCTGACGGCAGGCAGTTCTCGATGGCGCTCTCGATATCCGGCAGGGAAGTGGGGGCGGGTACAGGTCCACTCTCCTGCTGGACATGGGCCTCTCGCGGCCGAACCGGCTCGTCCCCACTCAGGAATCCCAGCT
>DATLIF010000050.1:0-19756 GCA_035539575.1 Fimbriiglobus sp.
GATATGGAGCCCTTCCACCAGCCCACCCTCACCATCAGCACTCACTGCGGCGGCCCCGGCGACCAAGGCGGCTCGATCATCGGCGCTGCCAAGCTGTCAATCGGCTACCTGGAGCGCCGGGACAAGGATCAATTCGGGCAGACAGCCCAGCTGATCGACGCCTACCACGAGGACCAAGAGCGGATGACCGGGACGCTGATCGAGGTCATGGTCGCCATGGAGTGCCTCGCCCTGTGCGCGTGGATGTCCTCGACGGCTTTAGGCACCACAAGCCACTGCCCCCGAGCCAGGGGTAAGTCATCTACCCGTCATGTCCATACATTCGTTCTGCTCTGGGGGGTGGGCCGCTGGGTCCGGCCGCGGCCGCTGTCGCCCATCGAGCAACTCATCGACGAGTCCCGACCGCTGACCGTCCGCCTGCTACGGGCCGCGGGCCGCGTGCTCCTGGCGGCATACGCGATCACGCTGGTGATCTCCGTGGTCAACGCGCCGCTCCTGATCGCCGATCAGAACCTCGTCTCTCCTGTCGGACTGCTGATCGGGCCGCCGGTGGTGGTACTCACGTCGGTCGCGCTGGTGGCCGGGTTCCTCCTCATGCTCGTCTCGCCACTCGGGCTGGCAACCCCGTTCGCGGTGGTCACGCGCTGGTCGCTGGTCGGTTGCGAGGCGATCGTGGAGGTGGCCGACGGGCTACCCGGTGGGTCGGCATACGTCCCGGGAGTGCCGACCTGGTGGGTTGCTGTCTTCTACCTGGGTGTCGCGGGCGTGGTGCTGTTCGATCGTCTCTGGCGGCGGCGGGCGGCGGCCGGCGTGGCCGTCTGGGTGCTGATCGGTCTGGCGCTGCCGCCGCGGTTCGGACCGTCGGACGAGTTGAGAGTGACCGTCCTCTCGGTCGGGCACGGCGGCTGCGCGGTGATCGAGACGCCGGACGGCCGGTGCCTGGTCTACGACGCCGGGAGCACCGCCGGGCCGGGGGTGGTGCGGCGGGTGGTCGCCCCATACCTGTGGAGCCGGGGCGTTCGCCGGGTGGACGAACTGTTCGTATCGCACGCCGACGCGGACCACTTCAACGGCATCGGCGAACTGCTACGCCGGTTCCCGGTGGGGCAGGTGACGCTCACGCCGTCGTTCGCCGAGAAGCCGACCGGGGAAGTCGCCGCGGCGCTGCTGGAACTGGAGCGGCACGGGGTGCCGCAGCGGTTGGCCGTGGCCGGGGACCGGTTCGTGGCGAGGGACGTGGAACTGGAAGTGTTACACCCGCCGCCCGTTGGGCCGCCGGGAGTGGAGAACGAGCGCAGCCTGGTCCTGCACGTCTGCCACGCCGGGCACTCGATCCTGCTCACCGGCGACCTGGAGAAGTCCGGAACGGGGTTTGTACTTGATCAGATCCCGAAGCGATCGGACGTGCTGATGGCGCCGCACCACGGTAGCAAGGCAGCGTTCCCGAAACGGCTGACGGAGTGGGCCGATCCGAAGTTCGTCGTGGTCAGTCGCGGGCCTGGGTTTAGTTCGCCGATCCAGGCCGGGGCCGCCGGGCCGGACGTGCCGGTGTGGGACACCGTCTCAATGGGAGCGATCACCCTCCGGAGCCACCGCAGCGGGCTGACCGCCGAGGCGTTCCGCACTGGCGAGCGGCGGGTACTGGTCCGGGGCGGGCCCTAGCGCTCCGTACCGCTGAACGGCCGCCACTCCAGACCGAGGGCGACTGCCCCGTCCCGCTTCGCCTGGACCGCCCACGGCGTGCCCTGGTGCTCCTTCACGACGCGGGCGAACAACTCCTTCGACGAATCGGCGATCTCCTTGATCTCCTTCTTGCTCTTCATCTTCTCGACCGAGACGAGTTGCAGGCCGACGTGCCCCTTCTTCTCGTCCTTCTGCGGCAGCGAGTCCGTGCGGATGTTTCCCAGCGCGTAGTTGTACTCCTCGATGAACGCCAGGCGGGCCTTGGCCTGCGCCAGGGCGTAGAGGAACGTCGCCTGCCAGTACTTCGACGGTTCCTTGTCGAGTTGCTCCAGCAGCGGCTCCATCGCCTGCACCCGGGACTTCAACTCCAGGCCGATCAGCGCCGGGGTCTCCTGCTCGGCGATGATGAGCTTCTTCACCGCGTCGCTGGTCTCCTGCACGAACCGGTCGCGGACGCCCGACTCGCCGAGCCGGTCCCACGAAGTCTTGAGCGCGGCCAGGGTGTCGAGGGCCGCCTTGCGGAGCGGGTACTTCTCCGGCTCGTCGCGGATGTCGCTATCGCTGATCCCGTCGGGCATGTGGCCCTTCATCGCCGCCTCGGCGAACGGGATCAACTCGTCGAGTGACTTCTCCTTGTCCGTCGTGGACCGGTTGGCCCGCAGTGGCGGCAGCGTGATCCGGGTCGCGATCCCGGCCACCTCGGTCGGCGCCACTCCCTTCGGCGGGGCCGGGAAATCGAACCGTGATGCCGGCGGCTCGTCCGGGTTCAGCGCGACCGCGTCACCCACATCGGAACCGGCGACTTTCGGCGTCGGCGCCGGCATGTCGGTTGCCTTCGCGACCTCCTTCATCCGGGCCCGCGCCGCCTCGACCCAGCGGGCGACCGGCAGCGGGTCTTCCGGCGTGGGCGCCCTGTCCCCGTTGGCCGTCCCCTTGTCCGCGACGTGCTTCAGCGCGGCGAGGAACAGGCTGCCGGTCACCTCGGTTTCGGTCAGGTCGGCCCGTGGCCGGCGGAACTCCAGGGCGTTCTGCCCGGCCGCGCAGGTGGTGACGACCTGCACCCCATGCGGCGCCGCGAGCAGTGCCTTCTCCAACTCCGGCGACATCGGCTCGCTGCCGGGGCGGACCGTGTCGCCGTCCTCGTTGAGCCGACACACGTCGAAGACCACAACCTTTTGCTGAGCCTGGCAGCCCTTCACCCGCGACCAGAAGTCGTCGAGCGGGATCAGGGTTTCCGCGTCGCCGAGGTCGCCGTCGGTCGGAACGAGGTACGCCTTGTCGTCCTTCGTCGTTGCGTGTCCGCCGAAGTAGAGGACGACGCGGTCCTGCGGCCGGCTCGTCTCGCAGAACCTCTTATACGTCTCCATGACGATCGGTCGGAGCATCGGCCGGGCGTCCTTCGGGGCGGTGTCGCTGAGGACGTAGAGTTGGTTGGCGTCGTTCTCGCGCGGCACTCGCCAGTCGAACGCCAGTCGCCGGGCCACGCGGTCCGGTGTGAGTTCGCCGCTGCCGGCGGATAGCCCGTTGCAGTAGAGGTACTTGCTGGCGTGCATGACCAGCATTCGCCGCGGGAACGGGACGGGAGCCTTCACCGGCGCGGCGATCGAAGGCTCTGCCTGGGTCGGGGGCGGTTCCTTCGGTCCAGCGTCCGCCAGCAGCTTATCGCGGTAGTCCCTCACATACGGTGCGGCGAAATACACACCGGCGGCCAGCGCGCCCAGGATCAGCAGGGCGAACACGAAGCCGACGTACATCCCGACGCCGGACCGCCCGCGGTAGCGTGCCGGAAGCGGCAGGGGCTCGAAGTCGAGGGCCGGGTTGGTGAACTCGGCCGGGGCCGCGGGTGGAGGGACATAGGCCGGCGGGTACACCAGGGGATCGATAGGGACCGGCACGGCACGCGCGAGCGGCGGTTGCGGCCCTGACGGTGGGGCGGCGACCGGCGTGGCGACGATCGGCTTTGCCGGTACGGGCGGGCTCGCCTTCGGCTGACCGGGGACGACCGCCCCACACTTCTTGCACTTGACCGAGCGGTCCGCCCACTCGGCGGGGATGCGCAGCACCGTCTGGCACCCTGGGCACGTCGCTCGCACCTTCGCGGACATCGTCGGCGGACCTCGGGTCGGGGCGGCTGTCACTTCGACCCATTCTAGCTCGTGGAACCCTGCACGTGGTGGGTTTCGGCCCGGTCGCCGCTTGCCGTTGGAACGACCGCGGACGAAGCTGATCTCATCCGGATACGAGGGGGGTGCCGATGCGGGTCGTGCTGATCGAGGGGGACGGGATCGGCCCGGAAGTGACTGCCGCCGCCTGTCGGGTGGTCGCCGCGGCCGGAGTCGCCATTGACTGGGTCCGGGCTGACGCCGGGCTCGGCGCCGCCGAACGTTACGGCGAGCCGCTCCCCGAGCAGACGCTCGACCTGATCCGCCAGCACCGCGTCTGCCTGAAGGGGCCCTGCACAACTCCGGTCGGCAAGGGGTTCCGGTCGATCAACGTCCGGCTCCGGCAAGGGCTGGACCTGTTCGCCAGTGTCCGCCCGGTGAACTCCTTGCCGGGGGTGAAGACGCCGTACGAGAAGGTGGACCTGATCGTCGTCCGCGAGAACACCGAAGGGCTTTATGCCGGGCTGGAGCATGTCGTCGTGCCGGGGGTGGTCGAGAGCCTTCGCGTCATCACGAAGCCGGCGTGTGAGCGGATCGTGCGGTTCGCGTTCGAGTTGGCGCGGCGGCAGGGCCGCAAGGCGGTGACGTTCTGTCACAAGGCGGACGTGATGCGGCTCTCCGATGGGCTGTTCCTGGAGTGCGCCCGGGCGGTGGCCGACGAGTACCCGTTCGTCCGCTTCCGCGAGGAGCCGATCGACAACGTTTGCCTGGGGCTGGCCCTGGACCCGTCGCGGTACGACGTGCTGGTGATGGAGAACCTTTTCGGGGACGTGATCTCGGACCTGTGTGCCGGGCTGGTAGGCGGGCTGGGGCTGGTGCCGGGGGCGAACCTCGGCGTCCGGTACGCGGTGTTCGAGGCCGTCCACGGGTCGGCCCCGGACATCGCGGGTAAGGGGCTGGCGAATCCGATCGCGGTGATCCGTAGCGCGGCGATGTTGCTCGACCACGTCGGTGAGCCGGCCGCGGCCGCGCGGGTCGATCGGGCGGTGGTCCGCACCCTGGAGGCGGGCGTCGGCCTGACCCGCGACCTCGGCGGCGACGGCACCACCGCGACGATCACCGAGCAGATCGTGAAGAACCAGGTGGGTTGATCTGCCGACTACTCGTCCCCCAGGATCACGGCGATGTTTCGCCGACCGCGGACGACGTGCCACACGTCGATCCCATCGACCCGGGGCGTGTAAAGAATGACGAACTGAGGATAACGACTGACGACCTTGTAGCGCAGCCCCGCCAGTTGCGGGTTAGCAGTCGGATATACAGTTCCCAGGAGCGGGTGGGCATCCAGCAGATCGAACGTCCGTTCGATCTGCTGCTCGACCTTGGCCGCAGCCTGTCGGCTGCGGGCCTTGATGTCGGACAGCAACTCCGCGAGTTCCGTGGCCGCCTGGGGCCGGATCGTTACGCTCATCCGGGTTGTCCACGCTTGGCGGCGGCCCGCTCTTCCACCTGCCTCCGCAGGTCGGCCCAGAACTCGGGTGTGACCGGGATCGGTTCGCTGTTTAGCCCTTCCAGCAGCTTGGCCTCCAACTCCTCCCGCGAATTGACCACGTAGCTCGCCCCCTGAGGCGGCTCGGGCAAGTCGCATTCCTCACCCTCACCGGGTTGGTCGGCGAGGATCAGCGAGGTGACGTATGTGTCCACCGACGGAAATCCGGCCGCCTTCGCCTTCGCTTCGGCCTCGGCTTTCAGTCCATCCGGGAGCGTGATTGTCATCTGTGCAATCCTCCGTTTCCCGCACGTTACCCGCCGTAACGGGCCGCCGTCAACCGGGGCAGTACCATAACCTCCGACCACCGGGGGTACGCGAATGCACAAGGTCGTCTTCATCCAGGGCGGCGGGGTCGGGCTCGACCAGGAGGCGAGCGTCCGCCGCGTCCTCGATGCCGCGGGAGCGGCCGTCGAGTTCGAGACGCACCTCGCCGGCCGGGCGGCGCTCGACCAGGGGAAGGACGCCATCCCGGAGGAGACGCTGGCCGCCGTCCGCCGGGCCGGGGTCGCGCTGAAGACCAAGCTCCTTCAGCCGAAGGGCGCCGGTACGCCGACCGCCCACGGGCCGCAGGTGCCGGCGAACTACAACGTCGAGTTCCGCCGCCGGCTCGGGCTGTTCGCGTCGGTGCGGCCGGTCCACAACCTCGCCGGACTGCGCGGTCGGTTCGACGGGGTGAACTTCCTTCTCGTCCGCGAGATCACCGAGGACCTATACGCCGCCGGCGAACACGAGGTGGTGCCGGGAGTCGTGCAGAGCTTCAAGGTCGTCACCGAGGCGGCGTGTCTGCGGTTCTTCCGGTTCACCTTCGAACTGGCCCGCTCCAACGGGCGAAAGTCGGTCCACTGCATCCACAAGGCGAACATCCTCAAGCTGGCCGATGGGCTGTTCCTCGACTGCTTCCGGCGGGTGGCGAAGGACTACCCCGACGTCACGCCGAAGGAGTTGATTGTCGATAACGCCTGTATGCAGCTCGTCAGCAAGCCGCACCAGTTCGAGATGCTGGCGGCCGGGAACCTGTACGGCGACCTGCTCTCGGACCTCGGGGCTGGGTTGGTCGGCGGCATCAGCGCGACGGCGGCGGTGAACCACGGCGACGGCGTGCGAGCATACGAGGCGGTCTATGGCGCGAGCTACGAGATGCTACCGCCAGACCGCGCCAACCCGTTGCCACTGATCCTGCCGGCGGTCGAGATGCTCAAGGACCTGGGGAACACGGGAGCCGCCAGACGGATCGTTGCGGCGGTCGAGGCGGTGCTGACCGAGGGAAGCGTGCGGCCCGCGGACCTGGGCGGCACCGCGGGCACGGCGGAGTTCACGAACGCGATCGTGTCGAAGTTGTAGGGCACGCACCGCGTGTCCTACGGGAGCTGTCCGAACACTTTCACCGCCCACCACGCCGCCGTTGCCACGCCGGCGCCGGCCAGTACTAGCCCGACGTCCCGCAGCAGGCCGCGGAACCCCCTGGGCTGTACGGCGGCGTGCAGGAACGCCCACTGTGTCCGTGCCTCCCGCGGCCAGGACTCGGACCGCCGGTCGATCGCTCGTAGCAGCCGGTTGCCGCCGCGCTTCGCCGCGTCGGAGGCGACGGCGAAGGCGTGGCCGTCCAACCCCCCGAGTTCGCCGGCCAGCGCCGGGTCGTTCGCCGCTCCGAGCGAGATCGCCAACAACGTCTGAACCAGGTTCGGGTGCCGGCCGATGTCGGTCCGGCCGCGTAGGTCGCGCAGCAGGTTCTCGAACAGGTCGGTTGGGTCGTTCGCCAGCACCGGGCCGAAGTGGACCAGCGCCGCCTCCAGGTCCGACTGGAGCGACGGGTCGCCCGACCGGCGGTGCAACTGCGCGGCGACCGCTTCAAACAGCTCGCCCTTCGCGGTCGTTGGCAGCGCCGGAGGCGATACCGCCAGCGCCTCTGCCACCGGCTTGAGTCGCTCCGGCGTGAACGTCGTGTCGTCGAGCCAGCCGCGGACCGCCTGCACGGCCGCGATTCGCCGCTTGAGTTCGTCGCCCACCTGTGGCTCGTCGCGGAGCCGGCCGAGGAAGTCGAGTACGCCCTGATTGCGGAGCAGATCGGCCGGCGGG
Organism: Fimbriiglobus sp.; assembly: GCA_035539575.1. Taxonomy (GTDB): domain Bacteria; phylum Planctomycetota; class Planctomycetia; order Gemmatales; family Gemmataceae; genus DASSAT01. The sequence goes on from DATLIF010000050.1 coordinate 7,414, forward strand.
GTCGCGAGGAACAGCGTGCCGACGCGGTCGAGTCCCGATTGCCCGGCGAACAGTTCCAGCAGCCGCGGCCCCTGGGTGCGGACGACGCGGTCGGCGTCCACCTTCCCCGCGGTCAGCGCCGCCTCGAAGAATCGGTTGAGTAAACCGGCCGGGTAGTCCGCTGCCTTCGCCAGCAGGTCCTCGAACCACGGTCGTGTTGGCGCTTCGGTGAGAAGTGCTTCGAACAGCAGCACCGCTCGGTCGGCCTCCGTGCCGTCCGGTCGTAGCAGGTTCAGTGTTAGCGTCGGGTGCCCGGCCAGCGTCTGGAGCAATGCGTGCGACGGCTCGCCGTCCCGGCTCAGGCACGTCCGGGCTGCGGTGAGTTGCAGTGCCCGCGGTAGATCCAGGCCGAGCAACTCCCCGAGCCGGTCGGCCGGCACGTCGAGCCACTTCGTAAGCTTGCCGTCAGGCTTGAACCGGGCCAGGCGTGGCAGCAGGTGCCAGCGCATCTCCCAGGCGAGTTCGGCCGGCTCCGGGAACTCGGCGAGGACGTCGCCCCAGACGGCGTTCGCCCGGGCCGGCGCGACGATCGGCAGGGCGACCTCGAACGCGGTCGCGGCGCGGTCCCGGTCGCCGGTGCGGATCGCCGTCAGGCCGTGGCCGCGGGCCGCGTCCGCGAGCCGGACCGCGGCCTCGGGCCGTTGCCGCAGCGATTGCACCGCGCGGGCGAACGAGACGGTGGCGAACTCCCGGTCCTCCAGCGCCCAGCCCAGCAGTTGTGTCATCAGGTCGGTGCGGGTGGCGACGTGAGCCGCCAGCGGCGGGTGCCTCAGCGCCTCGGCGGCCTCCGCCTTAGTCAGATCACCGGCACCGCGGGTGAGCCGGAACACCAGGTCGAACTGCCGCGCCTCGGTCAGGCCGAGCCGCTGCCACGCAGCCCGTACCTCGTCCAGTGCGGCCGTCTCCCCGGCGGCGAGGGCGTCCACAGCGAACGCCGCGAACGGCACCTCGGCCGTCAACTCCGACCGCCGGCCGGTGGCCGGGTTGAACCCGACGCGGCCGTCGCCGTAGCACGCCGACGGCAGGTCCCAGTCCGCTGCCCCGCCGTCGTAGCCGACCAACCGGGCCGGGCAGGCGAGCGGGTCCGGTTCGTAGGTCGAGAAAGTGAAGTCCTCGAGCAGCCCGGCCGGCAACGCGCGGGCGACCGCGTAGACCACCCTGGCCACGTCGTCCGCCGGGGCGGCCAGGAAGACCCGCGTCGTCCCCGGTGTGCCGAGCAACGCCACCAGGACGAAGCCGAGCATCTCCCGCTTCGCCGGGACCGCCAGCCAGTCGCACAGAACGGCATCGTCGAGAACGTCGGCCACCGGCAGGTACGGCAGTTCGGGCAGACCGGCGGCGGAGTCTGGCTCGTGCCGCTGCCACTGCGGACTGCCCCAGGTCTGGATCGCCAGTTGGGCATCGGCGCAGGCCGGCACGTTCACCAGGGCGTGCGCGAAGTAGGTGCCCCCGTTGGGGGCGATGTGGGTCAGGACACGCCCGGTGACGGACTTCAGGAGAGCCAGCCTCACCGGCAGTGGGCGGTCGCCGTCGGGGCCGCGGGCCGGCGGTGGGGTGTAGCCGGCCGACGACAGGGCCGCCTGCAACTCGTCCGGCCTCAGCCCGTCTGACGCGGCGCGGATCGAGGGGGCTCGGCTGGTCGAGGCGGCGGAAAGCGGTCCGGCGGCATAGAGTTGCTTCATGGTACGTCCTCGGTGCCGCGCGTCAGATACTCGCAGGCGGGAAAAGTCGGGGTCTGGCGTTGCCCTCCGTTAACACCATAGAACGCGATTTGGCACCCGGTTTCGGTGCATCGCGTGGCGGCGAGAAGTCGGGGGACCGGCTATCCGCTACTGGTACACGCGCGGTGGAAAGGGTATGGTGGGGGCGCCTGGAGCCCGGGAGGAAATGCCATGTTCCGTACCGTTCTGGTTCCGCTCGACGGCTCGCCGTCGGCCGAGCACGCCCTGCCGTGGGCCCTGGCCGCCGCCGGCCCGTCTTCCGCAATCCACCTGGTCCACGTTCACGTCGCCCCGGTTCCGATGATGGTCGAGGGGGTGGTCGTCGCCGACCCGAGCCTGGATCAGTCGATCCGGGATCAGGAGGGCGACTATATGGCTCACCTCGCCGAGCGGGTGCGGGCCGCCTCCCCGGACCTGTCGGTGACGGCGCGGACCATCGACAGCGAGGCCCCGCTTGCGGAGGCGATCGGTCAGGCGGCCGAGGACGCCGAGGCGGACCTGGTGGTCATGACCACCCATGGCCGCGGGCCGTTCGCCCGGTTCTGGCTCGGCAGCGTCTCCGACGAGTTCCTGCGGCACACTCCGGTGCCGACCCTGGTCCTGCGGCCGCGGGACGACAAGGGCCCGGTGAGCCTGACCGCCCGGCCTGCGCTGCGACACCTGGTCATTGCGCTGGACGGCTCCGAACTGGCGGAGCGCGTGGTCGAGCCGGCAACACGGCTGGCCACGACGTTCGGCGCGGACTGCACACTGGTGCTGGTGCTGGGGTCCGTGAGCGATTCCGCCGTGGTCCCCCGCATCCGGCGGTCGGACCCCGCGGACCCGACCACCCCGGCCGACCGGGCCGAGGGCTACCTCGGCCGACTCGCCCAGTCGATCGCGGTGCAGGGGGGGACGGCCCGGACGAAGTTGGTCCGTGACGGGGCGCCCGGCGAAGTGGTACTCGGGATCGCCGGCAACGACCCGGCGTCAGGGATCGCGCTGGCGACGCACGGCCGGTCGGGCATCACCCGGTTGCTGATGGGGAGCGTCGCCGACGACGTCGTCCGCCACGCTCCGGGACCGGTGCTGGTGTTCCACCCAGAGTAGCGGTGAGCGGTGAGCTTTTGAGCGCTGAACAGGAACAGTCCGTTTTCCGCCTTGGCTCATCGCTCACCGCTCACCGCTCACCGCCCGGCAACTCCAGACATGCCATCTCGCGGTGGTTGCGCACGAACAACTGCTTGCCTGCCAGTGCCGGCGTATTCCACGTCCGGTCCCGGAACACGTCGATGCGGCCCAGTTCGCGGTACTCGGCCGGGTCCGCGGCCGCGAGCGAAAGCTTGCCATCCTCCGACGTGATGACCAGCACCGAGCCGGCGAGGACAAGTTGCCCGTTTCCGTGGTGCCCGTCAGCCCAGACCTTGCGCCCGGTCGCCAGGTCCACGCAGGTCAGCCGGCCGTCGGCGAGGCCGTAGACATGCCCGCCGCGCATCACCGGGCCGCAGAACCGTGCGGCCATGGCCCGCGTTCGCCACACCTCGCGCGGTTTCCAGCCGTCCCCTTCCTTGCGGACCTCGATCACGGCGCAGCCGTTGGACTTCTCCGACGATACGAACACCCGATCCGGGCCGACCACAACCGGCTGGGCGCTGTTCATTCCCATGTCCGTCTTCCACGGGTGTCGCCACAGTTCGGTGCCGGTCGCCGGGTCGTACCCGCCCAGTCCGGCCGCGTCGAAGACGAGGACTTGCTCCGCGCCGCCGAGCGTGACCAGTTGCGGCGAGGCATACGCGCTCGGGTACTTGCCGGCGGCCCAGACCGGGTCGCCGGTGGACCGGTCGTAGGCGGCGACCGCCTTGCCCGCGTTGTTCGCCGGGTTGACACCGGGGTTCACGACGACGAGGTTCTTGTAGACCAGTGGCGAGCCGGACATGCCCCACTCGGCGTTGGTCGCCCCGCTGTCGGCAAGAGCGTTGCGCTGCCACTTCGGCTTGCCGGTCGCCCCGTCCAGGCAGACCAACTCGCCGGTCGCGCCGATGGAGTACACCATGCCGTCGGCGACGGTCGGCGTGGTGCGCGGGCCGTCGCCGCCCATCGGTTCACTCTGGGCGAATCGCGCCGGGTAGGCGAACGCCCAGCGCTCCCGGCCGGTCGTCCGGTCGTAGCAAACCACCAGTTCGTCCCCGCCGCGCTGTTCGAGCGTGAGCACCGAGTTGCCGGCCACCGCGATCCCCCCGTGGCCCGCACCGACGGGGTGGCGCCACAGTTCCTTGGGTGGGGTCGCGGTCCAGTCCTCCCGGAGCGTCGCCCCGGGGGCGGTGCCGTCGCCGTGCGGCCCGCGAAACTGAGGGCTGTCGGTTGGGCCGATGGTCAGGTCCGCGCCGCCGGTCGCCGGGCCAGACTCCGATAGATGCTTCGCCAGAAGCTCGTCGCTGGACGGCTCCCAGCGGAAGTGGAACTGCGGGTTCATCTGGCCGTCGAACTCGAGTTTTCGGGTGATGCCGAATAGTGCTCCGATCGCGGCCCCGACCAGCAAGCAGACTGCCGCCCTGGTCCGAAGCGAGTAGCCGCTGAAGACCAAAAACCAGAGCGCCAGCACTGCCACCGCCAGAAGGCAGAGGAACTGGTAGCCGAGTACCGCGCTGAAGAGGTAATCCAGCCCGATCTCGAACCGCTCCATGGCGAAGATGGCGGCCCGTGCCAGGAGGACGACCGCGACCACCGCAATCGGTATCCGATTCCGATGCAGCCATCCCGGTCGTGAGGTGGTCGGGGTTTCGGCGGACATGAGTAACCTCCGGGGAGGCACAGACATCGAGATTGTACGGGCGGGTCGTAAGAACTTGGCCGCGCACGGGGCGATTCCGGATTGAACCCGGTACGTCCAACCAGGCGGCAGCATATCGCACCATCACCCTGACCGCGATCTCTGAGCCGTCTCAACCGGAGTCCCGACCTGGAGTTGGAGGGGCCGTCCATGTGTCCACCCGAACCCCACCTCACGCCGACGGGTCTGCTCCGTCAAACCGGCGGGTCGGCTGTGCCGTACAGCCGAAAGGAGTCGTCGGCGCCCTGGCCCCAAGTTCCGTACAATAAGTGACCAATGCCGTCGAACCAACGGACCGTACCGCCGCACCCCGCCGGGAGCGCCAGCGGTGTTAGGCCGTCCCGGGCCGCCGGTATCCCCGGACAGGAACCGCGCCGCATGGCCGAGCCGCCGCTGACCCGCGTCACGCTGCTGAACCGGCTCAAGGATGGGGCCGACGCCGACGCCTGGCACGAGTTTGTTCACCTGTACGGCCCGGTGGTCTACGGGTTCGCCCGCAAACGCGGTCTCCAGGACGCCGACGCCGCGGATCTCATGCAAGAGGTGCTCCGCAGCGTCGCTCGCAACGCGGTGCGGATGGAGTACGACCCCAAGCGGGGGACGTTCCGCGGCTGGCTGTACACCGTCACCCGGAACAAGATTTACAACTTCCTGAATGGCCAGCGGAATCGGCCCCGCGCGACCGGCGACGCAGCGGCCCAGGAACGGCTCGACTCGATCGCCGACCGCACCACCGACCGGGACGATGACTGGGAGTTGGAGTATCAGCGGCGACTGTCGGCCCAGGCGATGGACCTGGTCCGGGGTGAGTTCCAGCCGAACACCTGGCAGGCGTTCTGGCGGACCGCGGTCGAGGGCCGGGCGGCACAGGAAGTCGGGGGCGAGTTGAAGATGACTCCCGGAGCGGTGTACGTCGCGAAAAGTCGGGTACTCGCCCGCCTCCGCGAGGAGGTGCAGAAGCTCCAGGCCGAAGCGGAGGCGTGGTGAGGTGGTGTGGTAGTGGGGTTGTGAGGTGGTGAAATGAGGCCGTAATCCACGACCTCACCACCCCACTACCACACTACCCTACAAGACACGAAGACAAGATCGAACACATGGCCACTCCCACCGATATCAAGCACAACTGCCCCTGCCCGTCCGACCTCGGCGGGTTACTCCGCGGCGACCTGCCCGACCGACAGCAGGCCGAACTGTCCGACCATGTCGGGGACTGCCCCGGTTGCCAGAAGGAGATGGAGTCTCTGGCCACCGGCGGCGACCCGGCCGTCTCCGATGTGGTCCGACACATCGACAAATCCAGGCCCTCGTCGGACTCCGCCTACTGGCGGGCGATCAGCCAGGCCGAGGCCGCTGTCACCCAGTCATTCGGCGAACTCAACCTCACCTCCTCCGGCGAGTTAAAGCTCGATTTCCTTCAGCCCAGCAAGGCCGGCAACCTCGGTCGGATCGGCACGTTCGAGGTCAGCCGCGTCCTCGGCCGCGGCGGGATGGGCGTGGTCCTTCAGGCGTTCGACGAGTCCCTCGAACGCGACGTGGCGCTCAAGGTTCTCGACCCGCAACTTGCCAGCAACGACCTGGCCCGGCAGCGGTTCTGCCGTGAGGCCCGGTCGGCCGCCCAGGTCAGCCACGACAACCTCGTCGCCGTTCACCAGGTGGCCGAGGAAGAGAAGTCCGAGCTGCCGTTCCTGGTCATGCAACTGGTCAACGGCGAATCGCTGGACCATCGGCTGCGGCGGGTCGGCCGGCTGTCGGTCCCCGAGGTGGTCCGGATCGGGATGCAGACGGCCGCCGGGCTGGCCGCCGCACACGCCCAGGACCTGATCCACCGCGACATCAAGCCGGGCAACATCCTCATCGAGTCCGGCACCGAGAAAGTCAAGCTGACCGACTTCGGCCTGGCCAAGGCGACCGAGGACCTGCGGCTGACTCGGTCCGGGTTCGTCGCCGGCACCCCGCTCTACATGGCCCCGGAGCAGGCCCGCGGCGATGAGATCGACGCCCGGGCGGACCTGTTCAGCCTCGGAAGCGTCCTCTACGAGGCGCTGGCCGGCAAGCCGCCGTTCGAGGGCAAGACCCCGCTGGCAGTCCTCCGCCGCGTCGCCGATGAGGCTCACCCGCCGCTGCGCAAAGTCAACCCGGACGTCCCGGACTGGCTGGAGGAGGCAATCGACCGACTGCTGGAGAAGGACGCGGCCGATCGGTATCAGTCGGCAACCGAGGTGTCGGAGATCTTCGCCTGCCATTTGTCTGAACTCGGGGAACTGTCGCCGCTGGAAGTGCCGGTCGCGACGTGCGGCTCATCCCGGTCCAGCCTGCGGTCGCCGCGCGCTCGGCGGAAGGTGTGCCTGCGGACCATCGCCGCCCTGGCGACGGTGTTCCTCGTCGGAGCGGTGGTCGGCGGGATCGGCGTTTGGGAACTCGCCCCCCGGCCGATCGATGGGCGCGAACTGGACCCGTCTCTGCTACCACCGATTGGTGGCGGCGGGCAGCCCGCGGTTGACGACAGGCCCAAGAGCAAGTTCGTGCTGCCAGGTAAGGCCGGGGCGATCCTGTCGGCCGCTATCACACCGGACGGCAACACGCTTGCGACCGGGATCGAGAGCGGGCGGATCACCGTGTGGGACGTGAACGGCCAGAAGGTCCGGTTCGACCTGCACCCGCCGAATGCCGACCAGCAGCCGGCCCATCGGGGGGTGGTCTGGGCAGTGGACTTCTCGGCCGACGGCAGCCAGCTCATCTCGGCCAGCGACGACGGGGCGGTCAAGGTGTGGGACGCGGCGACCGGCAAGCAGGTCAAGAACCTGGCGGTCGGCACGTCGGTCCGGTCAGCCGCGGTCAGCCCCAGCGGCGGCTGGGTGGCGCTGGGCGACCGGTTCGGCACCGTCCGAGTGTTCGACCTGGCCGAGGACAAGCCGGTCCTGGAGTACCAGCAGGAGAGCACGGTCAACGGGGTGGCATTCACCCGCGACGGCCTGACGCTGGCGTCAGCCGGGACCGACGGCTCGGTGATTGTCTGGGACATCCCCGGCAACCGCAAGCGGTTCGTGATGACCGGCGGCCACTCCGGCCCGGTGTACGGCCTGGCCTTTTCACCGGACGGGGAGCGCCTGGCGACCGCCGGCTGGGACCGGACGGTGGTTGTCTGGAACACCCGGACCGGGACCGCGGTCAAGACTATCCCCGCTCACGACGAGGGTGTGTGGGCGGTCACGTTCGCCCCGTGCGGTAAGGTGCTGGCAACCGTCGGTCAGGACGGAAAGATCAAGGTGTGGGACGTCGAGTCCGGCAAGGAGCTGGCGCAGTTCGGCGGCCACCGGGGGACGGTTCACACCATTCGGTTCAGTGAGGACGGGTCGCGGCTGATCACAGGCGGCCGCGACGGCGACGTGCGAGTTTGGGACACCGACCACTGCAAGAGCGAGTAGGGTAGCGGTCCGGCCTGCGGCTGGACCGCTAGGCCGCGCCAAGACCGACCGAGTCCTTGACCCCGAGGTTGTCGTAGATCTGCCGCGTCGCGTCGGACTCGTTGAGCGTGTAGAAGTGGATGCCCCGGACCTGGTGGTCGAGCAGGTCGCGGCACTGCTCGGTCGCCCAGTGGACGCCGACTCGCTTGACCGCCTCGTCGTCATCCCCGCACCGGGCCACCGCGCGCAAGAGCTTCGCCGGGATCCGCGCTCCCAGCGCCAGTTCGGCCATCCGCACCATGCCCTTCCTGGTGGCGATCGGCATCACCCCGGCGACGATCGGCACCGTGATCCTGGCCAGCTCGCACCGCTCCCGGAAGTCGTAGAAGTCGCGATTCTCGAAGAACAACTGCGTGCAGACGTAGTCCGCCCCGGCGTCCACCTTCCGCTTCAGGTAGTCCATTTCCAGTAGCCGGTTCGGGCACCCCGGGTGCCCCTCCGGGAAGCCGGCCACCCCGACGCCGAACCCGCGCTGGTCCTTCGTGTTGGCCCGCGTCCGCACGAACCTGACCAACTCCTCCGCGTATCGGAATGCGTCCGCGCCGCGGTCATAGTTCGCCTTCTCCTTGGGCGGGTCGCCGCTGAGGGCCAGGACGTTCTCGATGCCGGACTCGGCGTAGCGGTCGAGGATTCCGGTCATCTCGTCGAGGTTGTGGCAAACGCACGTCAGGTGCGACACCGCGGTCAGGTCCGTCTCCTTCTGGATGCGGCAGACGAGGTCGTGGGTCCGCTCCCGGGTGGACCCGCCGGCCCCGTACGTCACGGAGACGAACGACGGCTTCAGTTCCTGGAGGTGGGCGATGGTGCCGAAGAGCGCCTCCGACGCCGCGTCGGTCTTCGGCGGGAAGAATTCGAAGCTGAACGTGGTCGAGTGCCGCCGGAAGATGTCCTGAATATGCATGGGCAGTCGTCCTGTGCGTACTGACTCAACGTAGTAGGCACACTCCGTGTGCCGTACTGGCTGGTGACGGCATTACCGAGGGCCGACCCGCAGGTCCGGGAGCAGCACCGGCACCGCCGGCAGCCCGCCGGGCGGGGTCACGGTCAGCCGTACTCCGGCCGCCGGTTCGGGGGCCGGCACTGGACCGGCTCGTTCCAGACGGGGCGCCTGCGCCAGCCGGTCGATCTGGTATACCGTGGACCGCCCAGAGTTCCAGACCAACCGATATTCCTCGCCGCCGGACTTCAGCGGCAAGTCCGCAGTCAACTCGTCCCCCGGGCGGTACTGGATTGTACCGGAGTGGCCGTCCGGGACGAACTGGTAAGTCGTCATCGGCCGGTCGCGCTTCCCCTCGCCCTCCGGGCGATAGGCGTATTCGACCGGCGAGCCGCCGGCCGGGGTGTGCGTCACCACCAGACGGCTGGCCGGGGCCGCCCGCTGGCCGAGCAGATCGTCGGGGATGGCGACCTGAATCGCCTTGATGTTCGTCTCGAACCGGTCGCGGCGGAGGAACTCGGTGAGTTCCCCTACCGGGTCGGCGGTCGCGGCCGGGTCCAGCCACCGGCGGATCAAGCCGAGCAAACGGCCCCAGGATTTCAACGACGGGTCCTGGAGTAGCGTGTCGGCGACGTGCCGCCAGCCCTCCGGCGTCTCCGGGGTGGGGGCGGTATGTGCGACCAGTCGGCGGACGTGCCGGACCCCGGTATCGAGGATCGATCGCAACCGGATCTCGACCGCCTTGCGGACCGGGTCGGGGAAGTGCGCGACTGCCCACTCCGGGTACTCGTCTGACGGGTACGACGGCGGCGAGTACACGGACCGCAGTCCGGCGAGTCGCGCGGCGGCCAGCTCCTTCGACCCGGCCAGATCCGGCAGCGGCTCCGGCAGGTCGAGGACTGCCTCCCGGCTGCCGGGACCGGTGGTCAGCCCAATGGCGTCGGTCAGGTCGCGCAGGTGCCGGAGCCGGTCGCGGGTCGCCTGCCAGTCCTGCCGGGCCTGCTCCATCCGGGCGGAGTCGAACGCCGCGGCGTAGGTCAACTTCTTGCCGCGGAGGATTGGCACCGCCGGGGACTTCTCGACGTCTTGCTCCGGGCGGAACGGCGGCTCCTCGGCGTCGCGGAACAGGGCACCAACCTGGCCCCGCCAGCCGAAATCGGGCGGCGTTTCGGTGAGCAACAGCGTGTTGCCTCGCTGGATCAGCCGGCTGTACCAGTCGTGCAGAGCCGCCTCGGCCTCCCGCACCAGTCCCAGGTCCGTCCGCCACTTTTGCCAGAGTCGGGCCGCCTCCGTCTCGGACCAGCGTTTCGCGAAAGCATCCGGCGGGGCAAGTTCGCCCTTCAGGTCCGCGTCGAGTTTCGCGGCCTGGTCCAGCGTCTGGATCTCGGCCGGGCCGAGCCGTGGCGGTTTGAACTTGTCGCGGAACTCCTTGTAGGCGTCGAACTCACGCAACCGGTCATCGACGAACTTCTGCAGGTCGTCCGGCAGCCGTCCGAACCCGAGACTCTCCCGGAATGCCAGCAGGTCGCGACGGTTGCGGGCGAAGTTGCGATCCGAGAGGTACACGGCCGGCGGCGGCTCGGCAGCAACGTAGGCCCGAACCCGTTCGGTCAGCAGGTCGCCGCGTCCCAGCCCGCCGGAGGCGAACAGCACCAGCAGCCCGACCAGCATGGCCCCGAGCAGCAGACCGGCCCCGGTCAGTGTCCAGCGCAGGCGTTTGCGGGCTCCGAGGACTCGGGCGCGGTAGCCGCGTGCAGCCGGCAGCACCTCGCGGACCAGCCGGGCCACCCCGAACGTCCCGTCCGGGTCGGCATAGGTCGCGAACGTCTTTCCGTCCGGGACCTGAATGGACGTCGCAGCCTGGTGCAGGTCGATACTGCCGAACGGCAGGAAGGGCGACGGATCCTCGTTGGCCGCCTCGTCGCCGAAGTAGTCCTCGAACCGGTCGCGCAGTTCGCGCTCGCGCTCGGCGACGCGGGCCCGCCAGTCCGTCGGCGTGTCGCCGTCCCGGTGCAGGGCGTCGCACTTGGTCAGGGTGAGAAAGATCGGCAACCCGCCGACTTCCCGGCCGAACGTGCGGCCCTCCTCCAACCCGTCGAGGAATGATCCGAAGTTGCGGAACGTCTGGTCCACCTGCTCCGCTGACGCCGCCGCGTCCAGGACGAGCACCAGTGCGTCGGCCGACCGGACTGCATGGGCCAATACCCCGCGGGCTTTCCCCCGGACGAGACTGGACGGGTGCGACAGGAGTTCCCCGGCCGCACGGCCGTCGCAATCGACGATCTCGAACTGACCGCCGCCCGGACCTGCTGTCGGGTTGTCCACCCGGATCAGATGTGGGACCAGTTCCCGACGAATACTGTCGGGTGGGTCGGCGGGGGTCAATTCGACGGCCGGAGATCCGTGCCGGGAGGCGGTCCGAACGATCCGCCCGATGAGGGCCGATTTGCCGGAGTGCGGCGGGCCGAAGAAGATCACCCGCGGAACGTGCGGGTCCACCCCGTTGACGACGTCGGCCGCGGCGGTGGTCGGAGAGGCTGGCATAGCTCGTTCCTGGGACCGCGGCCGGGACGGCCGCATCACCTTCACCCGGCGGGGGCCTACATAACTACTTCAGGGGCCTCCGACCGTGACAGTCCGAGCGGCCGGGACGGCCGCGGTCCCAGGGTCGGTTACGGCTTCGCCGCCGGAAGGGTCACGGCCACGTCGTTGGCTCGCGCCCAGGCGATCACACGCTGCACGGCCCGGTGGTCCTCGGCGAGGGTGTTGTCCGCGGTGAATCGGATCTCGATCCCGACCGGCTTTTTCGTCTCGGTCTTCTTCGTGTTGACCGCGGCGGTCACGTCGGCGAACGCCCGCGGCGTCCGGTCGTCGTCGATCATGTAGAACTTCTCGTCCTTGACGTCCGACCCGCCGAGCATGGTCACACGGACTCGTTGCTCGGGTGGAGTCGAATCTTTCTGCGGCACCGGCGGAGGCGGCCGCACGTCGCGCTGGTCCGTCGGCTGCGTGGTCGTCCCGCCGCCGGGGCCCTTGTCGTCCGGGTTCGACCCGCCGCCGGGACCGGTGCCGTCGCCGTACCCGCCCTGGCCGAACAGCATCATCGCGACCAGCAGGGCCAGCGCGGCCCCGCCGACCATCCGCGCGACCCGGTGGACGCCCTGCGGGGTCTTGCCTCCCGTGATCCAGCGGTCCAGGGCCCAGGCGATCACCCCGGTCAGGACGTGGCCGACGAGGAACCCGCCGCCGACGGCCAGCAGGTTCAACGCGAACCGCACGACCCGGTCGGTGTCAAACCCGATGAAGGCGAACACCTCGGCCGGCATGGTAAGGTCTCCTCGTGTTCGGCCGACTTCCCCGCGAACGGCCGGCG
>DATLIF010000051.1:0-8602 GCA_035539575.1 Fimbriiglobus sp.
TCTTAGTGGGTGAAAGTTTTAGCGCCTGGCGAGCCTGGGATGGCATTCGCGCGCTCGACTATCTGCTGACGCGGGAAGAGGTCGATCCCAAGCACGTGGGAATCACCGGCAACTCAGGCGGCGGCACCATGACGACCTGGCTCTGCGGCCTGGAGCCGCGCTGGGCGTTCGCCGCCCCGAGTTGCTTCGTCACCACCTTCCGCCGCAACCTGGAGAACGAGTTACCGCAGGACACCGAGCAGTGCCCGCCGAAGGCGCTGGCCCTGCACCTGGACCACGCCGACTTCCTGGCGGCGATGGCCCCGAAGCCGGTTGCGATCCTTGCCAAGGAGAAAGACTACTTCGACGTCCGCGGCGCCCGCGAGGCGTACCAGCGGCTCCAGAAGCTCTACAAGCTGCTCGGCGCGGAGGGGAACGTCGGCCTGTTCACCGGCCCGACCGGCCACGGGTACTCGCAGGAGAACCGCGAGGCGATGTACCAGTGGTTCAATCTGGCGACCCGCGTCTCGGACGCGAAGACCGAGCCAAAGCTCACCATCGAGAAGGACGAGACCCTCTGGTGTACGCCGAAGGGCCAGGTGGCAGACCAGAAGGCCAGGACGGTGTTCTCGTTCACCAGTGACAAGGCGAAGTCACTCGCCGCCAGCCGGCCGAAGCTCTCGGGCGACGGACTCAAGAAGGCGATGGCCGCGGCGCTGAAGCTACCGGACCGGGAGGGCGTGCCGGACTATCGCATCCTCCGCCCGGTCGGCGGCCGACGCTACCCGACCAAGCACGCCACCACCTACGCCGTCGAGACGGAGCCGGGCGTCTTCGCGGTCGTCTACCGCCTCTCCGACGAGCCGCACCTGTCGCGCCCGCCGATGGACGAGCGAGGCGCGGTGCTGTACGTCTCGCACCATTCCGCCGACGCCGAGCTGCGTGAGGGATCGCTGGTCCAGGAATACTTCGCGGGCCTCAACAAGAAGTTGGCGGCGCCCTTCTATGCTTGCGACCTGCGCGGCATCGGCGAGTCGCGGCCGGACACCTGCGGGGCCGACCAGTACCTCAAGCCCTACGGCAGCGATTACTTCTACGCCATCCACTCGCTGATGCTCGACCGCCCTTACGTCGGCCAGAAGGCATTCGACCTGCTCCGGGTCATCGACTGGCTGTTAAGCTTCGGACACAAGGACGTAACGCTCCTCGCGGACGGGTGGGGAACCATTCCGGCGACGTTCGCGGCTCTGCTCTCCGACGATGTCGCCGGAGGAATACTCAAGCATGCGTTAACCAGCTACACCGACTTGGCAACCTCGGAACATTACGACTGGCCACTATCGTCGTTCGTGCCGGGAGTGTTGGAAACGTTTGACCTGCCCGACTGCTATCGCGCCCTGGAGGCGAAGAAGGTCAAAGTGTACCACCCTCGGGGACCGCACCCGTAGGGTGGGTCAAGCAAGTCTTCGAGCGCCGACCCACCGCCCGCTCCTCGTTCCCACGCTCCGCGTGGGAACGTGCTTCGGACGCTCCGCGTCCCGAGAGCTGAACCGGGCGAAGCGCTACCGGGACGGACTGGAAGCTGACCGGCGGGTACGGCCCGCGACGCGGAGCGTCGCCCCTGTGCGTTCCCACGCGGAGCGTGGGAACGAGGGAGTGGTGATGTATATTTCAAAGCAGCGATGCTGGTCCAGTGGTCATATTTTGACCACCCAGAGCGCCACATCGGCACCCCCAATAAGTGGCGCTCTGGCACTCTGACCCCCTCCGGTTGAGGCTACGACCGAATGTGGGGTCAGGCCGCCAAATCGGCACACCAGAAAAGTGGCGGTCTGGCGGCCTGACCCCCGGCCGGTGGGTCGGCGCTCCGATTGGTTCCCGAGAGAATGCGACAGACCATGAACCGCTATATCTTCCTACTACTTGCTCTCCCGGGGTTCGCCCTCCTGCCCGCCGCCGACGGCCCGGCCCCGAAGTCGCCGCTCTCGCCGGGCGCGGAGAAGGCCACCTTCCGCCTCGCACCGGGTCTGCGGATCGACCTGATCGCCGCCGAGCCGCAGATCGAAAGCCCGGTCGCCTGCGCGTTCGACGAGTCCGGCAAACTGTGGGTGGTCGAGATGCTCGACTACCCCAACGGCCCTGCAAAGGGCGAGCCGGGCCAGGGCCGCATCAAGGTGCTAGAGGATCGCGACGGAGACGGCCGGTATGAGCACGCAACCGTCTTTGCGGACCAACTCCTCTTCGCCAACGGCCTGTTGCACTGGGACGGCGGGGTGATCGTGACCGCCGCGCCTCACATCCTGTTCCTGAAGGACACCGATTGCGACGGCAAGGCCGACCGGCGTGACGTGCTGTACGAGGGGTTCACCGCCGGCAACCCGCAACTGCGGGTCAGCCACCCGAACATCGGCCCCGATGGCTGGGTATACGTCGCCAACGGCCTTCGCGGCGGCGAGGTCCGGCGGCACGGCAAGCCGGACGCAAAAGCGATCCCGCTCGGCGGGAAGGACTTCCGCTTCAACCTGGTGGACGACCAGGCCGAGGCGATCCCCGGCATGGGCCAGTACGGCAACACCTTCGACCGCTGGGGCAACCGGTTCGTCTGCGACAACCGCAACCACCTCCGACACGTCGTCTTCCCGACCGACCCCGGGGCGCGGAACCCGCTGCTGGTTGCGCCGCAGTTGCTGGAGGACACCGCCGGGGCATCCGACGGCCCGCTCTCCAGCGGCAGGAAGGTCTACCCGCTCAGTCGCAACTGGACGACCTCGAACCTGCACGCCGGGCGGTTCACCGCCGCGTGTGGCGTCTTCATCGACAAGGGCGGGCTGCTCCCCGAACCATTCGCGGACGGGGCGTTCACCTGCGACCCGACCGGCAACCTCGTCCACATGGAGACACTCATCCCCGACGGCTCGACGTTCCGCTCGAAGCCGTGGAAAGAGGGCGTCGAGTTCCTGGCGTCGCCGGACGAGTGGTTCCGCCCCGTCTTTCTGACGCAGGATCCGATCGGAGCGGTGGTACTGGTGGACATGTACCGGGCAGTGATCGAGCACCCAGAGTTCATGCCGACCGAGTTGAAGAATCGCCCCGACCTGAAGCTCGGCCAGGAGCGCGGCCGCATCTGGCGGATCGCCCCGGAATCGAGCCAGCCGGGTGGCCGGATGCCGGACATGGGCAAGTTCCCGACGAAGGAACTGGTCCAACTCCTTGGGCATGCTCGCGGGTGGCACCGCGCCACAGCCCAGCGCCTGTTGCTCACGTCGAAGGACCCGGACCTCGCCGATGCCTTGATCGCCTTCATCCGCGAGACCGAGTCCGCCGAGGGTAAGATCCTCGCGGCCTGGATGCTTAACGCGAAGAAGGGGAAACCCCCCGCCGATCTGGTCAAGCGTTTGGCTGGCGACGGCAACGCCCGAGTCCGCGAGCATGCTGCCCGCCTGCTGGAGTTGGAGAAGCCGGCCGCGTCCGAATTCACGCACCTGGCAGCCGACGTTGACGGGCGAGTTCGCTTCCAGACCGCTCTCTCTCTCGGGGTGTGCGACGACGCGGCGGTTCCGTTACTGGCCAACATCGCCACGGAGTGCGTGTCCGATCGATGGACCAGGGTCGCCGTCGCGTCCTCGTCCGCCGGCCGTACCGGCAAACTCGTTCTCGCCTTGCTGGGAGACCGAGAGCGGTTCACGGCCGAGCCAACCGCCGACAGACGGCAACTCCTCCAGGACCTCTGCGAACTGGTCGGGTCCGGCCGGAACGCGGACGAGGTCGGGTCGGTCCTCTCCGCTCTGACGAACCACAAGCCCGACTGGCAACGCGCCGCATTGACCGGACTGGCCGAGGGCGTCGCCCGCCGCGGCACGTCATTCCCCGCGTTCCTGGACAAGTTGCCCGACCACCGCCAGAAGGCGACTGCGCTGTTGACCGCCGCGACCGCACCGGCCGCCGACCCGAAGGCCGGTGATGAGGAGCGCACCGCCGCCGTTCAACTCCTCGCGCATACGCCCTGGGACGCCTCCGGCCCGGTGCTGACGAAGCTCGTTTCGACCGACGAGACGCCGACGCCGGTCCGGCTCGCCGCCGTCCGGTCGCTGGCCGCCCACCCGCGGCCGGAGGTCGCCGGGCTGCTGCTCGGAGGTTGGCGCGGGTACACACCGGCCGTGCGCTCGGAAGTGCTGGAGGCGTTGATCCGCAGCCCGGCCCGCGCCACGGCACTGCTCGACGCCGTGGAGGCCGGCAAGGTCCGCCCGGCCGACATCGACCCGGCCCGCGCCCGGCGAGTGGTCGCGATGAAGGACTCGAAGGTGGCCGCCCGGGCCGTGAAGCTCCTCAAGGACAGCCTCCCCACCGACCGCAAGGAGGTGATGGAGAAATACCGTCCGGCCCTGACCATGACCGCCGACGCCCTCCGCGGTCGAGAGGTATTTCGAAAGCACTGCGCCAACTGCCACGTCATCGCCGGCGTCGGGGTGCAGGTCGGCCCGGACATCAGCGACACCCGGACCAAGACGCTGGAGATGCTCCTCACCGACGTCCTCACCCCGAACGCCGCCATCGACGGCAACTACATCTCGTACACCGTCACGACGCTGGACGGCAAATCGTTCACCGGGGTCATCGCCTCGGAGTCCGCGGCCGGCATCTCCCTGAGGCGGGAACAGAATCAGACCGACACGATCCTGCGGGCGGACATCGACGAGTTGAAGTCGTCCGGCCAGTCCCTGATGCCCGAAGGGCTGGAGAAGGACGTTTCCGTGCAGGAGATGGCGGACCTGATCCGGTTCCTCAAGGACTGGCGTTACCTCGACGGGGCCACACCACGAGGCAAGTAGCCCGGTCCACCTGGGAGGGGTGCGCAAGCCGACACGGTCCCCGGAGTCCAACTTGGGGTTAACCCGGCCGTGCGAGCGGGGTATATACTGCTGATATGGCACGATACGTGGTCACGCTCGGGTACATCCTGGCGGCCGTCCTGGCCCCCAAGCTGTGCTGCTGCGCGCTGAGCCACGCGGCCGAAGCGAAGCCGCAACAGGCCGCCGCAACCGAAGTCCGTGCCAAGACCTGCCCGCACTGCCACACGACCGAGACGGCCCCGGACGACGCCAACTCGCCGGCGGACAAGCCGAAGTGCCCATGCAAGGAAGGCCACTCGCACGAGGCCCCGGCGGTCGTCACCGCCCCCGCCTCGTACTGGCTGGACGCCCCGACCTTACTGTCCGTCACCGGGTTTAACGACCGCCTTCCCGTCCCGGCGTTCACCGCTAGCCCGTTCACGTCCGTGCCCCGTACCGGACCGCCCTTGACCGTTGACGATCTACTGCGCGCGTTCCACATCCTGCGCTGCTAGCCCACTCCTCGCTCCGCACCCGTTGAAGCCGTGTTCCCGGTCGGGCCGCTGCGCGCCGCAGTCCCGACGCCTGCCACCCACATTCCGCGAGGAGTCTGATGATTCGTAAAGTCGTTCCTGTCGTGGTCGCCGGGGTCGCCGCCTGGGTTCTTGTCGGGTGCTCCGCTCAGCCGCCGGCCCCGCCTGCTGCTGCCGAGGTTCCGAAACACGAGGAGCACGCCCACCAGAGCCAGCACGGCGGCATCGTCGTGCCGATCGGTCGCGAGAACTACCACGCCGAGGCCGTCTTCGAAAAGGGCGGCAGCCTGCGGCTGTACCTGCTCGGCGCCGACGAGTCCCAGGTCCAGGAGATCGAGGCGAAGCCGCTGGACGCCTATGCCAAGTCGGCCGGCGACGCCGAGGCCGAGAAGTTCGTCCTCAAACCGGAACCGCAGTCCGGCGACAAGCCCGGCATGACGAGTCTGTTCGTCGGCCAGCTCCCGCCGCGACTGGCCGGCAAGAGCGTCGAGGTCACGGTCCCGAACGTGACCATCGAGGGCGGCCGGTTCCGCATCGGCTTCCAGTCGGTGCCGCCGCAGGCCGCCCACGCCGAACCGGGTATGCCGGCGAAACTGGGCTCCGATGAGGAACAGGCGCTGTTCCTGACCCCAGGCGGCAGGTACACGGCGGCGGACATCGAGGCCAACGGCAAGACGGTGCCGTCGGTGAAGTTCCGCGGCATCCGGGCCACCCACGACTCGAACCCGAAGCCGGGCGTGCCGATCTGCCCGATCTCCGAGACGAAGACCAACCCGAAGTTCGCCTGGGTGATCGGCGGTAAGACCTACGAGTTCTGCTGCCCCCCGTGCATCGAGGAGTTCGTGGCGACCGCCAAGGAGAAGCCCGACGAGGTGAAGGACCCCGAGTTCTACCGTCAGAAGTAAGAGCGGAGGTGTCCCGTGTCTACCGTCCGTCTGCCGAGCGGGTTCCGGTCTCGCCGGGTTTACGCGGTCGCCCTGCTACTGAGCGTCGGGGCGGTGTGGCTCTACGCCCACGAGGGCCACGCCCCGATCTCCACGAAGGGGGTAATGGTTGATCCCGAGTCCGGTGTGGTCGGCCTCGGCCGGGAAGCCCAGGCCGCGCTCGGGATCGAGACTGCCCCCGTCACCGAGAATCCGGTCCCGGAATCGGTACTGGGGTACGTCACCCTGGAGACGCCGTGGCCGCGGCGCGCGTTCGCGTCGGCCCGGCTGCCGGGGCGGGTCGTCGCCGTCCACGCCCGGCCGGCGCAGTCAGTCGAGTCGGGCCAGGTCCTTGTTGAGATCGCCAGCCCTCAGTTGGAGTCCCTGCGGCTTGATCTGCTCACTGCGAAGACCGAGCTGGAGCTGGCCGAGCAAACTCTGAAGGGCCTGGAGGGAGCCGGCGGCGCCATCCCCCAACAGACCCTGCTGGACGCCCGGATGAAGGTCCGCCAGCAACAGAACTCGCTGGCCGTCGGTCGCGCCCGCTGGGCGGCACTGGGCCTGCCGGCCGCGGAGCTGGACCCACTCCTGACCGAAAGCACCCGGTCGCCGGGGCCGCTGCCGGTGCGCAGCCCGATCCGCGGCACGGTCGTCGGTGCTGCACCGGCCGTCGGGACCATGGTCGAGGCCAACCAGCAACTCGGCGAGGTCGCGGACACGTCCCGCGTCTGGGCGCGGGTCGGCGTCCTGGAAAAGGACCTGGGCCGCGTCGCCGTCGGGCAATCAGTCGAGGTCCGGCTCACCGCGCACCCCGGAGAGGTGTTCCGCGGCGCGGTGCAGACGATCGGGACCGCGCTCGACCCGGTGACTCACCTGACGAGCGCGTGGGCCGAATTCGAGAACCCGCCGGGCCACGAGCCGAAGCTCCTGCCGGGGATGACCGGACAGGCGCGGATTGTCTTACCGCACCCGGGCAAGACCTTGACGGTGCCCGCCGCGTCCGTGGTGTACGACGGGCTGGACCGCTACGTCCTGGTCGAGGACGCGAACACCGACAAGGCCGCCGAGTTCCGCAAAGTGAGTGTCCAGATCCTGCGCCGGTCGCCGGACACGGCCGAGGTGCGCTCGGGCGGGCTGCTCAAGGACGACCAGGTGCTGGTGCGTGGGGCGAACGTACTCGGCGGACTGTTCGTCCCCGAGGTGCTGCGGTTGAGCCCCGAGGCGGTGCGCCAGATCGGCGTCTTCGTCGCCCCGGCCGGCCGACACTCGCTCGAAGTGGTCGCCGAGGCCGAGGGGCTGACCGACTTGACTCCGGAGGCGAAGGCGGGCGCGTCGGCGCCGCTGGCCGGGACGATCCAGCGCATTGCCACCGACCGCGGTCGGCCCGTCCGCCGCGGTGAAGTCCTCGCCGAGGTGTACAGCCCGGAGTTGCACGCGCTGCAACTCGATCTGCTCCGCGAGCACTTGACGGCCGAGTTGCTGACCGAGGAGTACCGGCTACTTCAGGAGGCAGGCCCCGGCGTCCCACGCCGGCGCCTCATGGAGGCGGATGCGGCCCGGACCACCGCCACGAACCGCCGCGACAACTTCCGCCGGCAACTGGAACTCACCGGCCTTACCGCGACGCAGATCGACCAACTCCTGGCGTCCCGCGAGCTGACCGGGGCGGTGCCAGTCCGGTCGCCGGTGGACGGGGTGGTCGCGGGGCTGGACGTGGTGGTCGGTCAGTCGGTCCGGGCGGACCAGCCGCTCGTCACGGTACAGAACCTGTCCCGGCCGCTGGTGCGCGCGTTCGTCCCCCAGGGCGACGCCGCCCGGGTGCGGGTCGGTCAGCCGGCCCGGGTGCGGCTCGTTTCCAGTCCGGGAACCTTACTGACGGGTCGGGTCACGCGCAGCAACCAGGTCTTCTCGGCCGCGGACCAGGCGGTCACGGTCTGGGTCGAGCTGGACGCCCCGCCCGATCGACGGGTGCTGCCGAACCAGACGGCGCGGGTGACGCTCGTCTCCGCCGCCGGCCCGCCGATGCCGGCCGTGCCGCACGGGGCCGTGGCGCGCGACGGCACGCGGGCGTATGTCTTCGTCCGCAAGCCCGATGGGGCGTTCGACCGGCGGGCCGTGGAACTGGGTCGGTCCGACGACCGGTTCGTCGAGGTGCTGTCCGGGCTGACCGAGGGGGAGCCGGTCGCGGTCTCCGGGGCGACCGGGTTGCAGACCGCGTTCGGGGTGATCCGTTAGAATCGGGCGGTTTAGGGACGCCTGTGGCGCCGTTGACCAGGGACTCGATGGGGCGTGTGACGAGAGCTTCGACTTCCTCCGGGGCGAGGCCGGGGGCCTCGGT
>DATLIF010000052.1:0-4300 GCA_035539575.1 Fimbriiglobus sp.
GGTTGGGGTGGGGGTGATGGTCGC
Source organism: Fimbriiglobus sp. (assembly GCA_035539575.1). Classification (GTDB taxonomy): domain Bacteria; phylum Planctomycetota; class Planctomycetia; order Gemmatales; family Gemmataceae; genus DASSAT01. The sequence continues at coordinate 25 of DATLIF010000052.1, forward strand.
CGGATCGACGTACCGCCGCCACGGCCCGTCGGCCGACCCGGGGAACGTCAGCACCTCCTCGCGGACCCACTCCGGCGGGTTGAGCCAGTTCGACCGCAGCCGGTCGAGTTCCGTCGCCGCGGCCGCGACCGCCTCCCGCTGGCCGTCGGTCTGCTCCGGGAACGGGAACGTCTCGAAGAACGTCGTCGGCGTGTACCGGAACCCGCTCTCCCTCTCTCTGAGTTGAGTACCTTGTGCTCGGGTCCACAACTCATGGAACCGGGAGTGTAGGACGCCGAAAGTGTAGTCATCGTCGGCCGCCACAGCGATCAACAGGTTGGACGGGCACACACACGGGTCCGTCCAGACGAACAACCGGTGCTTTGAAACGTGAGGGGTAACGATGAAGCGGCTCAGCGGCTTGAGCGCGGCGAACATCTCCTGGCGTGGTCGCCACGTCAGCCAGAACGGGTATCCGGCGAAGTGCTTTGCCGTACGCTCCTGAGGAGCGTTCTTTCGCAGGTGCTCGAAGGGCTGTTCGTAGAGCGAGGCATCCGACTCGTCGGCCGTCTCGAAAAGGATGACCCACATCTCCTCGATCCGACGCGCAACACTCTCTGCGGTCTGGTACGGGCGAAGGACCGACGAGTTGACTTGGCCGCCCAGCGATGGCTCGCACAGCCAAGCGACGGCCACTTGCCGGGAGATGTCGTAAGGGCCGCTCTTTTGGACGCCAATGAACGATCTGCCTTGCGACTCGCGCAGAGTTCTAGCGGAAGTGATGTTTGCCCGACTCGTCAGGTCAGGGTTGATCGTGTTGACAGCCGCCCCATCCAGTACCTTGTGCGGTTCGCTTGCGTCGTCGAATCCAACCATGCTGATGTGAACATTGGCCCCGTCCAGCACCCAGTCGCGGTCGCTGACCGCAAAGAATATGTCGCCGGTCTGCTTGATCCGATTCAGCACCTCCCTACTCGCACCACCCCGAATGCCTTGTGTGGCCAGCAACCCCGCCCGCCTTGTTCGCCCCGCTTCGATCATCGCCCGGGCCTTCTCGAACCAGTAGCAGCAGAGGTCGCTGAAGTTCGGGAGTCGGTCGGCGTAAAGCTTGAACAGGGTGTCTACGTATCCGTCCCCGAGGTTGCTCCGCAGCATCTTCCCGCCCAGGAACGGCGGGTTGCCGACGATGAACTCCGCATCGGGCCACTGCGGCTCCCGCGGGTTCGCCGGGTCGGACAGGTCGAGGATCGCGTCGGTGCGCTGGATCGTCTCCAGCTTCGGCAGGATCGGCCGGGCGCCGGGCGGGTAGCCGTTCTCGTGCTGCCACTGGAGGTAGCCGATCCAGATCACCACCTGCGCCAGCTCCCGCGCGTAGGCGTTCACCTCCAGCCCCATCAGGTGCGTCGGCTGGAACGCCGGCGCGGTCATCTGCCCGGTCTTGGCGCTCAGGTACGACCGGACCTCCTTCTCCAGGTCCAGCAGCATCGACAGCGCGACGTACAGGAAGTTCCCCGATCCGCACGCCGGGTCCAGCACCGTGACGTGGTCCAGCCGGTCGAGGAACCGGTTGACGTGGTTCTCGAACGTCGTCCGCGGTTTTGCCTTCTGCTTCGCTGTCTCCACCTTCGCCCAGAGCGCGTCCGCCTCGGCCCGCACCGCCTCCCACTCGCGCCGCAGCGGGTCGAGGAAGACCGGCCGCAGCAGCGTCTCGATGTCCGCCCGGCTGGTGTAGTGCGCCCCGAGCTGTGCCCGCTTGCCCGGGTCGAGGACGCGCTCGAACAAGGTGCCGAAGATGGACGGCTCGACGCTCCCCCAGTCGCGCAGGGCGCACTGGTGCAGCAACTCGATCTCCGCCGGCTCCAGCGGGACCACGTCCACCGTCTCGAACAGCCCGCCGTTGAAGTAGTCCACCTCCACCGGCCCGAAGTAACCGCCGCTGGCCATCTTCGCCAGCAGGTCGGCGAGCATGGCGGTCAGCTTCGCCGGGTCCTTCTTCGCGTTGGCGACGGTCGTGGTGAACAGCCCTTTCTCCAGCAGCCCGATGTCCTCGGCGAACATGCAGAAGATGAGTTGCATCAGGAAGTGCGCTGACCGGTGCGGCTCCACGCCGCGGGCCTGCATCCCCCGGGCCAGCGCCGAGAACTGCCCGGCGACCTCCTCGGTAATCTCCTCCTGCTTCTTGTCCGGCCGGAGTTGCTCCGGCTCGGTGAACGCCAGCCGCAGCAGGTTCAACGTCCGCGGCTCTACGAGGTCCGCCAGCGTGAACCGGTACTCCTTCTTGGCGTAGCTGGTGAAGTTGGTGTGGATCACGAACGTGTTCAGGTCGCAGACGATCAGGAGCGGCGGGTTCTCCAGCGCCTCCCGGTAGCGCTGGAGTTGCTGATAGGCGGCGTCCAGGTTCTTGTGCTTGGCCTTGTACTCCCAGCCGAACTTCCCCTTGAGCCAGACGTCGGCGAACCCCTGCTTGCCCTCGGAGGTGGTGACGCCCTTCTCGAAGGCGAACCACTTGCCCTCCGGGTCCACGGTCGCGGGGTGTGGCTGGCCGAGCAGGTCGCACAGGTCGAGGAAGTGCTGCTGCTAACTGGCCCGTTCGGTGAGCTGGGCCTTCTGCCACTTGGCGGCGAACTCGTGCGGCGTCATCGGGCGGTCCTGGGGCCGGCGGGAAGTCCCCTGTTATCCCCGACGCCGGCCACACATGCAACCCCCGTGGATTCGGGCCGGACCATAACCCGAGCGTCGGGGTGATGTCTAGTTTTGTCTACAGGCGATCAGTCAGGCGGGGTCAGGCGCTCACCTTTTCTGGACAGGCGATCAAACCGGGTGTGCTGATCGCCTGATCGTCTGATCGCCTGACCCTCGACCGACCTGGCGAACCTCCCGCCCGCCGCCCCTATCATGTCTCCATGTCCGCCGCCATCCGCGTCCGTGACCTGGTCAAGACCTACCCCGGCAAGCCGCCCGTCGAGGCCGTCCGCGGGCTGGACCTGGAGGTCCGCACCGGCGAGTGCTTCGGCCTGCTCGGCCCCAACGGCGCCGGCAAGACCACCACGATGGAGGTCGTCGAGGGGTTGCTCGACGCCACCTCCGGCGAAGTCGAGGTCCTCGGCCGCACCTGGGGCCGTGACGAGGACGCCATCCGCCAGCGGATCGGCATCTCATTGCAGGAGACGCGGCTGTCCGACAAGCTCACCGTCCACGAGACGGTGACGCTGTTTCGCTCCTTCTACCCCGGCGGCATCACCCCGGACGCGGCCATCGAGCTGGTGTCGCTCCAGGAGAAGACCCGCAGCTACGTCGAGAAACTCTCCGGCGGCCAGCGGCAACGCCTGGCCGTGGCCTGCGCGCTGGTCGGCGACCCGGACCTGTTGTTCCTCGACGAGCCGACCACCGGGCTGGACCCGCAGTCACGCCGGCAACTCTGGGACGTGATCCGCGACTACCAGTCCCGCGGCCGGACGGTGATGCTCACCACCCACTACATGGACGAGGCCGAGCGGCTGTGCGACCGGGTGGCGGTCATCGACCACGGCAAGGTGATCGGCCTGGGCACCCCGGCGGAGCTGATCCTCCGCGTCGGCGGCGAGCACGTCCTCGACTTCTCGCTGGACGGTGACAACGGGGTGTCGGAGGCGGACCTGGCGGGGCTGCCGTCGGTGCGGACGGTACGGCGAGACGCCGGCGGGTACTCGCTGTCGGTGGCAGAGCCGCACGCGGCGCTGCCGGCGCTGATGGAGTACCTGCAACGCAACGCGGCGAAGCTGGCCGGGCTGACCACCCGGCACACGACGCTCGAAGACGTCTTCGTGACGCTCACAGGGCGGCACCTGCGCGACGACGCGGAGGGGACATGAGCGCGGACGAGCGGACGTGGTGGCAGCGGACGCCGCTGGCGCAGCTCACGCTGGCGCGCCTGCGAGAGTTCTTCCGCGAGCCGGCGGCGGTGTTCTGGGTGTACGGGTTCCCGCTGATCCTGGCGGCGGCGCTGGGGATGGCGTTCCGGGACCGCCCCGTCGAGCGGATCCCGGTGGCCGTGGCGACCGACACACCCGCGGGTGTCGCAGCGGCCGAGGCGCTCCAGGCGAAGATGGCGTCCGACCCGCGCGTCGAGGTGACGCTGACCGACACGGCCGCGGCGAAGGAGCAACTGCGGACCGGCAAGGTCGGGCTGGTGGTGGTGCCCGCGGCGGGGTCGCCGGGCTGGGAGTACGTGCTGGACCCGAACCGCCCCGAGAGCGCGCTGGCGAAGGCCGCGGCCGACGGCGCGCTCTCGGGGCGGTTCGGGTCCAGCACGTACTCC
>DATLIF010000053.1:0-5007 GCA_035539575.1 Fimbriiglobus sp.
GTCGGCGGGACGACGATGAAGGCGGCGGTGGTGGACGACGCCGGCAACGCCGCCCCGTCGGTCAGCCTGCCGACCGAGGCGCACCTCGGCCAGGACCGCGGGCTGGCGACCATGGCCGAGGCGATCCGCCAGGCGGTCAAGGAGGCGGGCCTCAAGATGAACGCCATCGCCGCCATCGGCGTCGCCACGCCGGGGCTGATGGACATCCAACTCGGGCTGATCCTCGACCCGCCCAACCTCAAGCCGTGGCGGAACGTCCCGGTCCGCGACTACATCCACAAGACCTTCGGCAAGCCGACCGCCTTCCAGAACGACGCGAACGCGGCGGCGTTCGGCGAGTACTGGATCGGGGCCGGTCGCGACTTCCACAGCCTGGTGCTGTTCACCCTGGGCACCGGGGTCGGCGGCGGGGTCATTATCAACGACCGGGTGATGGAGGGGGCGCACAGCCACGGCGGCGAACTCGGGCACATGCGGATCGCGCTGCCGGACACCGGCCGGCTGTGCGGCTGCGGCCGGCAGGGCTGCCTGGAGGCGTACGCCAGCGCCACCGGGGTCGTCGGCCGCACCCGGGAGGCGATGGCGGCGTACCGCGGCCCGACCCGGCTGCGGGAACTTCTCCGAGATGACGACGGCAGCGCGATGACGGCCGAGGAGGTCTTCGACGTCGCGGCCGCGGGCGACCCCCTGGCGATGCAGATCGTGGACGACACCGCCTATTACCTGGCGCTGGGAGCCAGCGCGATCATTTCCGTGGTGGACCCGGAGTTGATCGCCTACGGCGGCGGGATGATCGCGGCCGGCGAACCGTTCCTGGCGAAGATCAAGGAGTACATCAGCCGGTTCGCGCTGAGCTACCCGGCGAAGCAGGTCCAGGTCCGCTACGCGCAGCTCGGCTCCGACGCCGGGTTCATCGGCGCCGCGGCCTGCGCCCGGCAACTGGTCGCGTCCTCGGGGTCGGGAAACTGACTCCAGCGCAGCCCCTGTCCGGGCGAACGGCCGGCCGGCGGGGCGCGACCCGGCCGGGCCTCACTTCCAGCGCAGCACCGCCGTCACCGGGTAGTGGTCCGACGGGTAGCGTCCCGCCTTGTTCGTGTGGTCGATCGCTGCCGCGGTCGCGGCGAAGTGGTCCGTGTGCAAGATCCAGTCGATTCGCGCCCCGGTCCGCGTCCCCTGGAACCCGCCGAACGTCCCCTCGTCCTTCTTCCGCTCCGGGTGGACCGACCGGTAGCTGTCGATCAGCTTCGGTCCGTCGCCGCCGACCAGCGCCTGGTACGGCTCGCTCCCCTCGCCGGTGTTGAAGTCCCCGGTCACGACGGCGGGCGGGTTCCCCGGCAGCGCCGCGAGTCGCTTGCGGACCAGTTTTGCCGACTCCAGCCGCGCGACCTTCCCGCGGTGGTCGAAGTGGGTGTTCAGGAAGGTGAACTCCCGCTTCGACGCCTTGTCCCGCAGCTTGACCCAGGAGGCAACCCGCGGCAGGGACGTGTCCCACCCCTTGCTGCCGGGCGTCTCTGGCGTCTCGCTGAGCCAGAAGTGGCCCGCGTCGAGCTTCTCGAACCGGTCGGAGCGGAAGTAGATCGGGGCCATCTCCCCCTTCTCCTTTCCGTCGTCGCGGCCGGCGCCGACGAACCCGTAGCCGCTCAACCGCTTCTTCAGTTCGTCGGCCTGGAACGCCTCCACCTCCTGGGTGCCGAGCAGGTCCGGCTTGAACGCCTCGATGGTGGAGAAGAGCAATTCGCGCCGCTTCTCCCAGTGGTCCTCGCCGTCCCGGGCGGACCCGTAGCGGATGTTGAACGACATCACCCGCAGGTCGGTCGGCTCATCGGCGCGGACGCCCGAGACGACCATCAGTAGTACCACGACGACCGACACGGTTTGCCAGGTCATGATCGGATCTCCGCACGTTGTGTGGTCCGGTCACGCGGCGACCGGGCCACACGGCACTATGCACCGCTCAACAGCCTTGCCAGCGGCCGGGTCGCCTCGATGTTCTCGAAGACGATCTTCAGCACCACCGTCAGCGGCACCGCCAGGAACATCCCCGGCAGGCCCCACAGCAGCCCCCACACCGACAGCGCCGCCAGGATCACCAGCGGGCTCAGGCCCACCGCCCGGCCGAGGATCATCGGCTCGATCACCGACGCCGACACCCCGTGCCAGACCGCCAGCAGGACCGCCGCCGTCACCGGCTTCCAGACCGGGTCGGGCGTCAGCAGGAACGCGAACGCCACCGGCAGCGCGTAGGCGACCACCGTGCCGATGTACGGGATGAAGTTGCACAGGAACGTCAGCACCGCCCACAGGAGCGAGAACTTCACCCCCAGTGCGGCCAGGATCAGCCCGGCCGGGACGGCCAGCACCAGCCCCGACTTCACCTTCGCCTTCAGGTAGCTGATGATCGCCGAGTTGATCCGGCCGAACACGTCGAGGATGTACTCGGCCTGGTCCGGCGGGTAGGCCGCCCGCACCCGGTGCGGGAACCGGGTCGACTCCAGCAGCAGGAACAGAAGGTACAGCCCGGCCGCGGCCGCCTCGACCAGCACCCCGCCGGCCCGGTTGACCACCTGGAGAGTGACAGACCCGACTTGCTGGGCGAGCTGCCCTTCCGGGACTTCCGCCTGCCCGATCGTCTGGCCGATGTACGGCAGCGATTTCCCCCATTCGGTGGCGCCGCGGATCAGGTCGGCGGAGCGGGCCTGGATGTTCGGCAACTCCTCGGCCAGCCCGAGCAGGCTGGTGTAGACCGCCAGCGCCAGCGCCACCAGCACGCCGGTGGTCAGCCCGGCCAGAAGCCCAATTGCCACCGGGGCCGACATCTGGTGCCGCAACCGGCTGTAGTACGGCATCAGGACGTAGCCGAGGAACACCGCCAGGAGCAGCGGCCGCAGGACGGCGGCCAACTCGCCCAAAAGCCACCACGACCCGGCCGCGACCACCATCCAGGCGGCGGCCGTCCGCACGGTGGACGCCCGCGCCCACCGGGTCGGTTCGCCGGGCTCGGCTCCGTTCGCGGCCATCCCGCACCTCCTTACCTGATCGAGTCCGCCGCGGCCGCCGGTATTCCCGGGTGTCGGTGTTGTAGTGGCCACTGTTTCCCCCGGCCGCAGCACCGGCTGCCCGTGACCCGGGCATCCGCCGAACGGCGCCCCCGCCATCTGGATGTCATTTCTCGTGTGCTGGACCCGAGTTGCGTCACACTCACGGAAGGTTCATGGAACTGGTGCTAGGTTTGCTCTATCTAAACCGTGTCGTCGGAATGGCGACATCCCTCCCGAACTCGTCGCGGTCCCTTTGATCGGGCCGCGTCGCCCCAACACACGGCCTTCCCGCCGTTTTGTCTTTGGCCCGAAGCCTGGACGCTGTCCGGGCCCGGACCCCGCTTGCCCCTGGAGACAGTTGCCGATGTCCGGTTTCTCACCGCGGTGGTTGATCGCTCCCACCACAGTCGCCCTGGTCGCCGCCGCCCTGCTCGTAAGCCCCGAGACCGGGACCATCGGCAGCGACGCGGCCTACTCGGACCCGGAGTCCGACGCCGCCAGCCAGGAGTTGGACAAGCAGCAGTCGGCCGTCCGCGCCCGGATCGCCTACAAGGACGTGCTGATCGACCGGCTGATTTCCGGTGAGTTCACCCTGGCGGAGGTGTCCGCCGAGTTCCTCAGCCTGAACCGGGGCACCCAGGCCCAAAGCATCATCCGGGACATCTACCCCGGCTCCGGCGACGAGGAGAAGTCCGCCCGCAACGTGATCGATTTCGTCCGCCTGCGAAAGCTGCCGGCCGAGCAGAACGCCGCGGTCATGGCCCGCCTCTGGCGGCAGTTCGAGCAGGTGCATGGGCAGCCGGGCGCGGTCGGCGGCTGATCTCCTGGCGAACGGGGATACCAGCAATGGCCGAATCGGCGCGCGACAGCCGGGAGTTGAAGACCGCCCTGGCCGCCATCCAGAAGGAGTTCGGCGAGGGGGCGATCATGTCCCTGGGCGAGTACGCCGTCCAGGACATCGAGGGGATTTCGACCGGCTCGCTGGGGCTGGACCTGGCGCTGGGCGGCAAGGGCATCCCCCGCGGGCGGATCACCGAGATCTACGGTCACGAATCCAGCGGCAAGACGACCATCGCCCTGCACTGCATCGCCAGCGTCCAGAAGGCGGGCGGGGTCGCGGCCATCATCGACGCCGAGCACGCGCTGGACCCGAGCTGGGCCAAGCGGATCGGCGTGGACCTGGAGAGCCTGCTCGTCAGCCAGCCCAGCTACGGCGAGGAGGCCCTCCGCATCGCCGAGATGCTGGTGAAGTCCAATGCCGTGGACCTGATCGTCGTGGACTCGGTGGCGGCCCTGGTCCCGAAGAACGAGCTGAACAACGACATCGGCGACCCGTCGGTCGGCATGCAGGCCCGGCTCATGAGCCAGGCCCTGCGGGTCCTGAACCCGACCATCGGCAAGACTCGGACCTCGATCATCTTTATCAACCAGATCCGCCAGAAGATCGGGGTGATGTACGGCAACCCGGAGACGACGACCGGTGGGCTGGCGCTGAAGTTCTACGCCAGCGCCCGGCTGGAGGTCCGCAAGTCCACGATGATCAAGGACGGGGACGACCCGATCGGCAGCGAGATTAAGGTGAAGGTGGTCAAGAACAAGGTGGCGCCGCCGTTCCGCACCGCCGAGTTCAGCCTGATGCACGACCGCGGCATCGACCTGGAAGAAGACGTTCTGAAGATCGGGGTGGACGAGGAGATCGTGACCAAGAGCGGGGCGTTCTTCAGCTACAAGGACCAGCGGCTGGGCCAGGGGAAGGACAACGCCAAGACGTTCCTGCGCGAGCACATCGAGGTGCGGGACGCGATCATGGCGGAGGTGCTGGCGAAGCACGCCGCCGCCCGGGCCGGCCTGCCGCCGGCCCCGGAGGAGCCCGAGGAGGAGCCGGAGGAGATCGAAGTCCCGACCCCCCGCCGCCGGGGGAAGGCCGCCGCGGAGTAGATCAGAAGGAACGAACCACAAGTGTTCCTGG
>DATLIF010000054.1:0-7573 GCA_035539575.1 Fimbriiglobus sp.
CCTCGTCGCACGCCGCCAGGGTCGCCAGGCCCGTGACGGCGAATAGTGTCGTGTATCGCATGGTGATCTCTCGTGTGTTGGGTGGGAACGGGTTACTTGGCCTTGCCGACACGCGTGAGCTTGACCGGCGGCTGGTCCGGAAGGGCGACGTCGCCGGCGGTGCGCTCCGTGGACTGCCAGGTGAAGGCGTCCGGTCCGAGCGGGACCAGGATGTTGGTCGCGGTCATGTCGGTCCCGTCGGGCAGGGTGGCGGTCGCCTCGGCGATCACCTGGCCGCCGTCCTTTGTCCACACCGACTCGCCGAACGAGCCGGAGCTGTCGAACACCCAGGCCCGCAGCCCGCCGAGCGGGTTCTGGCCGATGACCTGTGTCCCGGACGAAACGGTCTTGCCGTCCTTCGTCAGCGTGTAGGTGCCGCGGAGGAACGCCCTGTCTGCCTCCCACGCATAGCTGATCCGCAACTCGCCGCCGTCGCCCTTCGCGGCCCACTCGCCGGCCAGCCAGTCCAGGTTCTTGAGCGTCAGCGTCAGGGCCGGGTCGGTCGCCCACTCGCTGACCGACGCCAGCTTCCAGCCGCCGTCATCCCGCACGAGCAGCGACGTGAAGTAGGTCACGACCGGCTCCGCATCGGCGGCGGTCCGCGCCTGGATGCTGCCGTCGGCGACGGCGGCGGTGCGGCCAAGCGTGCGGACCGACTCGATCGCCACCTCGGCCGTGACCCTGGGCTGGGTCTTGAACTGCTCGGCCAGGCTCTTCTCGATGGCGTCGCGGCCCTGGATGGTCTCGCCGTCCGCGTCGGTGGACTCGCCGCGCTCCGTCCAGAAGGCGGCGACGGCCTTCGCGTCGCCGGCGTTGAACGCCGCGGCGTAGTCCGCGGCGAGTTTGCGAATGGCAGCCTCGGCCGAGTCCGCCTGGGCGGCGGCCGGCGCCGGTTCCGGTGCCTTTGCCTTTTCCTGCGCCGGTGTGCGGTCCCGCAGACCGAGCAACACCGCGCCGGCGGCGACGGCCGCGACGAGCAGCAACTTGTGGTGGTGCATCTGGGGTCTCCCTGGTGGTGTCAGGCCGAGAAAACGGCCGGGTCTCGCGAGACCCGGCCGACAGCCCGCTCGACGTGCTGACGTGGGGCTACTCCTTCGGCTTCTGCCCCTCCGCGGGCTGGCGGAGCATCGGGAATGCTCGCTCCAGCTTCTGCTTGGCTTTGATCTCGCGCAGCGTCTCCTCCATGATGTTGGCCGGGTTGAAGCTCGGCGGGACGGAGCGAGGCGGGTACTCCTTGAACGTCGCCGCGAACTTGAAGACCTCGTCCATTACGCCGTACATGTTCTGCACGTGGTTGAGCTGCCAGTCCCAGAAGGTGTTCGAGGTGATGTCCGCCCGCTCGAACGGATCCTGGAAAAGGTTGAAAATCTTCTGGAGGCGGAGCGTCGTGAACGGTTCGGCCCAGACCTGCATCGTGCCCGGCGCCCGCTGTTCGGAGAAGACGTACTTGTAGTCCCCCTGCCGCATGGCGACGAGCAGGCCGTCATCGTCGGAGTAGAAGAACATGTTGCGGGCGCTCTTGGTGCCGTTGTTCTTCCCGACCGTCCCCTCGACCGAAGTGAGGAACTTCGACTGGTCATACCCGTCGAGATGGACCTTGTACGTCTTGCCGTTCGCCTCGTAACCCTTCTTGCACTTGGCGACGATTTCCGGCTCGCCGGCGATGGCGCAGAACGTCGGGATCCAGTCGTTGTGGCTCATCAGTTCGTTGCTGACGGTGCCGGCCTTGATCTTGCCCGGCCAGCGGACGAGGCACGGCACGCGGAATGCGCCCTCCCAGTTGGTGTTCTTCTCCGAGCGGAACCACGTCATCGCACCGTCGGGCCAGGTGTTCATGTGCGGGCCGTTGTCGGTCGAGTAAACGACGAGCGTGTTATCGGCGATGCCCAGGTCATCGAGGGCCTTGAGCAGGTTGCCGACGTGGCCGTCGTGCTCGATCATGCCGTCGATGTACTCGCTATCCCCGTGCTGGTACTTGCCGCGGTGCTCGGCGCGGACGTGCGTACGCAGGTGCATGCGAGTGCCGTTCCACCAGCAGAAGAACGGCTTGCCGGCGGCGTGCTGCCGCTTCATGTAGTCGATGGCCGCGGCGGACGTCTCGTCGTCAATGGTCTCCATCCGCTTCTTGGTCAGCGCGCCTGTGTCCTCGATCGTCTGCTTGCCAACCTTGCCGAAGCGCGGGTCCTCGGTCGGGTCGTCCTTGTCGGTCGCCTTGCACCTGAGTACCCCGCGGGGGCCGAACTTGGCGCGGTACGCCGGGTCCTTCGGGTAGTCCGGCAGCTCCGGCTCCTCCTCCGCGTTGAGGTGGTACAGATTGCCGAAGAACTCGTCGAACCCGTTGACCGTGGGCAGCGACGGATTGCGGTCGCCGACATGGTTCTTGCCGAACTGCCCGGTCGCGTAACCGAGGCTCTTGAGTAGGCCGCCGATGGACGGGTCGAGCTGGCTCATACCCATCGGGGCGCCGGGGAAGCCGACCTTGGACAGCCCGGAGCGAATGATGTGCTGGCCGGTGAGGAACGCCGATCGGCCGGCGGTGCAACTCTGCTCGCCGTAGTAGTGCAGGAAGCGCAGGCCCTCCTTCGCGATGCGGTCGATATGGGGCGTCTCGTAGCCCATCAGGCCGTCGCTGTAGGCGCTGACGTTGGTGGTGCCGATGTCGTCGCCCCAGATGACGAGAATGTTCGGCTTCTTGCCGTCCTGCGTGGCTTTCACCTGGACCGTGCGGTTGTGGGCCGCGACCGCCGCCAGCCCGGCCGCCCGGCTCGTCTGCTCGCAGCACGGCGGCGGGCCGACCACCGCCTCCACAGGCCGGCGTTCCGGCTCCGCCCGCAGCACCGCGTCGAGCCGGCCGGTCGCGGCCAGCCACCCGCCCGCCCCGCCGACTGCCAGCGTCAGCAGCGGTAGCACCCTCGAACTGAGACTCATGGCGTCACTCCCTTGTTGAGACAGAAACCCGTCACTTCCGCTCGGGCTGCGGGAAGACCGTCTTCCAGTCCGCCTTCATGTCCGCCAGCACCCAGCCCCGCTTCGCGGCCTCGTCCAGCCCCCGTTCGAGCTTCCCGACGTGCGATGTCCGGTCGTAGGCGTACTCCCGGTCCGCGTCGGTGTGGTGGACGAGCATCCCGAATCCTGGACCCGGCCCGGCTGTGGTGTATTCGAGCATTTCGAAGTCGCCGTCCGAGTTGCCGAACGCCATCACCGGCCGGCGACCGATCAGCCGCGCGATCCCGACCGGCTTGCCGGCGCGGTCGTCGATCAGGTCGATGGTGGGCTCGATGACGATGGCCGGCTTGCCATCCGTCACCGCATACCGCGACTTGAACGTGGTGCCGATGACTTGCTCGGGCGGCACGCCGTAGACCTTCTCCGCCCACGGGCGCATGAAGTCCGCCGTCCCGCCGGAGACGATGAACGTCTTGAACCCGCTCGCCCGCAGGTACGCCAGCACCTCCAGCATCGGCTGGTAGACGCACTCGGTGTACGACCGCTTGAACCGCGGGTGCCGGGCCGTCGCGATCCAGTCCTTCACCGCCGACTCGAACGCGTCGAGGGTCATGCCGGTGTGCGTCGCGGCGACGACTTCCACGAGCCCCTTCTGCCCGGCCGCGGCGAGCGATTTGTGGTCGCCCTCCAGCACCGCCTGGAACGGCTGCCGCTCCTTCCACTCCGGGCGGGTCGCGGCCATCGCTTTCACCCGGTCGAGTGCGAACACCACCTGGGTGTAAACGGGCTGTTCGCACCACAGGGTCCCGTCGTTGTCGAAGACCGCGACCCGCCCGGCCGGCGGAACGAAGTCGGACGAACCCGGCTTCGTGACCCGGGCCACGAAGTCAACGATCGCCTTCTTCGCGGCGGAGTCGTTCCACGACGGGAGCGGGTCGGCGGCGGGTGGCTGGGCGGTGCCGCCCGGTGCCCAGACGGCGACCGTGGTGGCAATGATCCCGACGACCGCAGCGGCCGTGCGCCTCATCGGAGTCCTCCCGAGACCCGCTGGCGGATTCGAAAACGCAGCCGCGGGTTACCGGCCGTGCCACAGCCCATCCGTGGGAATCGGGCAATACTCGGGCGACGTGTGGTTAAATAGCATCCTGGGCGAACATCAGGTTCAAGTGAGAACCGGGTGATATCCACGTTCTAACATGGAACTGTGTCAAACAGCCTTCTTGGGGCAGGCCATGTATTCGGGATAAGTAGTGGCCCGCTGGCTGGCACCAGGTATTCCAAAACACCCGATTCGGAACTCGCGACTATTGATTTTTCCGCTCACACGCTAATATGTGGCAACACTCTCCCGGTAGTTTTTCGGACCGTCGTTATCGGATCGCTGTGGAAGTCCGCTGTGTGCAGACTCCACTAGAAGCGCGTCAGCAGCGTGGGCCCTAAGTCTCTCAAGGAGCCAGGGCGGTCGAGAACCCAGACTTCCCTGGCCGATGGTCGGTGGTCCTACCCTCTTCGCCCAGTGAGTCATCGCGACTGACGGCAACGTCCTCGGATTGCCGTCAGACCCAGGGAAGCCACCATGAGCAATAAACAGGACAACCATCCCACATGTGACGGTGACGCCCAGGCGCTTCGGTTGGACCGAACCCTGGACTCGACGCCGATGGTCGGGGTGACGGAAATCCGCCAGAGGTTTGAGGAGGCGTGGAAGGACGCGCTGGCGGGATTGGCCCCGCCGCCCCAGATCGAGGCGTTCCTGCGCGACACGTCCGTGGAGGAACAACCGCTTCTGACCTCCATCCTCCAGGACATCGAGCGGCAGTACCGGCAGCGCGGTTCGACTCACCGGTCCGACACCATCGGCGACACGGCCAAGGTTCACCGCCCGGTGGACCCGCCGCCCGTTGTAGACCCGCTCGCGACGGCCGCCAGTGCCCCCGGTGCGGGGGGCGAACTCGACTTCGATGTCGCGCTTCCGACGACCCCACCGCTGGCCCAGATCGCCGGGTACGAGGTTCTCGGCCGGATCGGTCACGGCGGGATGGGGGTCGTGTACAAGGTCCGGCACGTGAAGCTCGACCGGATCGAGGCCCTCAAGATGGTGCTGGCGGGTGCCCACGCCGCCCCCGAGCAACTCGCCCGGTTCCGGGCCGAGGCCCAGGCGGTGGCCCAGCTCCAGCACCCGAACATCGTCCAGGTCTACGAGAACGGCGAGTCCGACGGGCTACCGTACTTCTCCCTGGAGTATGTCGGCGGGGGCAGCCTGGCGCACAAGCTCGGCGGCCAGCCGCTGCCACCGCGCGAGGCCGCTCACCTGACCCAGACCCTGTCCGAGGCCATCGAGTACGCCCACAAGCACGCCGTCCTGCACCGCGACCTCAAGCCGGCCAACATCCTCCTCACCGAGGACGGGGCACCGAAGGTTACCGACTTCGGGCTGGCCAAGCGGCTGGAGGGGGACGTGACCCAGACCCGCAGCGGCACCATCCAGGGCACCCCGTCGTACATGGCCCCCGAGCAGGCCCGGGGCGACACGAAGGCGACCGGCCCGGCGATCGACGTGTACGGTCTGGGGGCCATCCTGTACGAGTGCCTGACCGGCCGGCCGCCGTTCGTGGCCGCCACCCACCTCGAAATCCTCAAGCTCGTGCTGGGGCAGGAGCCGGTCCCCCCGTGCCGGCTGCGGCCCGGCGTCCCGCGCGACCTGGAAACCATCTGCCTGAAGTGCCTCCAGAAGGCTCCGGCCCAGCGATACCTGTCGGCCGCCGCGCTGGCCCGCGACCTGGGCCACTTCCTGGCCGGTGAGCCGATCGAGGCCCGGCCGGTCGGGCCGACCGAGCGGTTCTGGCGGTTGTGCCGACGCAACCCCGGCATCGCCACCCTGGCCGGGGTCATCTTCGTGCTGCTTCTTGGCGTGGCGATCACCTCGTCGGCCCTGCTGGTCCGCATCTCCCGGGAGAAGGATCACACCGAACGGGAGCGGAAGGCGGCCGAGGAGGCCCGCGACACGGCCCGCGAGAACGAGGAAGCCGCGCGGGCGGCCGAGAAACTCGCCGCGACGAACGCCCAGGTCGCCACCGAGCAGAGCCGGCTGGCCGTGGACACACTCGCTAGCCTGGTCACCCGGGTGCAGACCCAGCTCCGCGCCGAGCCGGGCAACCACAAGCTCCGCCAGCAGATCCTGGGGGACGCCCTCACCGGGCTGGAGCGAGTGGTCGGCAAGGCGGTGGACGACCCGCAGAGCCGGTGGGTCCGAACTGCCGCCTATCAGCACATGGGGGACATCGCCCTGGACCTCGGCCGCACCGAGGAGGCGCTGACTCACTACCGCGAGTGCCAGAAGATCACCGAGTTGATGGAGGCCGCCCACCCGGACGGCCAGGTCACGCGCTGGAATCTCGCGGTCATCTACGACAAGCTGGGGGACGCCACCCACCGGTTCCACGGCGACGGCGCCGTGGCCCGGGACTACTACCTCAAGTGCCTCGACCGCCGCAAGCGGCTGGTCGAGGAGCCGCTGACCGCCCCGGAGTTGAAGCCTGCCGTTGCGAAGGCCAACCTCGCCGAGACCCATTCCAAGCTCGGCGACCTGGCGATGTCGCAAGGCGACCCGGCCACGGCCTGGGACCAGTACCGCAAGTACCTGGACGTCCAGCGCGGGCGGACCTTCCCCGACCCGCGGCAGGCACTGGCCGCTGTCGGCACCCCGGAGGGGGCGCGGCTGTTCCCGACCGGGCTGGCCAACAAGCTCGGCGAGTTGAGCTTCCACCTGGGCGACGTGGAGACCTCCCGCGGGTGGTACGCCCGTGCCCTGCGGCAGTCCCGGGAAGCGGTCAAGCGGAGCAAGGGGGCCGCCCGCGACAGGCTGATCCTGTCCATCGTCCTCGGCGCGGTCGGCGACCAGGCCCTGCAACTCGGCGACCCGGCCGCCGCCAGGGTCCACTACGCCGAGGCTCACGAACTGGTGGCGCAGCGGGCGACCGCGGACCCGACGGGGATCTCGACGCGGCGGGCCCTGTCGCTGTCGCACTACCGGCTGGGGGCAGCCTGCCGCGCGCTCGGGGAAACGGCGGCGGCCGACAAGCACTTCCGGGAATGCCTCACGATCCGGGAGGGGCTGGTCAAGGAAGACCCGGCGAATGTCTACACCCAGATCGAGCTGGCGCTCGTACTGGCCCGGTCCGGCCGACACGCGGACGCCATCGACCGGATCGCGCTGTTTCGCAAGCGCGCCCCGAACGACCCGGGCTTGCTGTTCCACGCCGCCTGCACCGCCTCGCTCTGCTCCACCGCGGCCGGGTCCGATCAGGGGCTGATCGACCGCTATCGTGGCGAGGCCGTGGCTTCCACGGTTCGGGCGATCGAACTCGGATACCGGGATGCGATGGCCCTCGAACACGACCCCGACCTGGACGCGGTCCGCGGCGACCCACGCTTCCGGGAGGCGGTCCGCAAGCTCAAGGCGACCGACCGGTAACGACGTACTGGTTAGTCCCGTTATCGAAGCTTGGTGGCGAGCCGCCGACGCCAGTCGGCGGGTGATGACCGCATCACCCGCCGACTGGCGTCGGCGGGTGATGCGGTCATCACC
>DATLIF010000055.1:0-9572 GCA_035539575.1 Fimbriiglobus sp.
CTATCACGGCGGCCGGACCGCCCCTGCCGTCCGAACTACGTTCTAGAAATCGCCAGTGAGTACCTCACCACCGGCCGCCGTGATAGCGAACGCCACCAGCCGGGTCGGGACGTTCTCGTTGAGGAACCGAACCGACCCATCGGACATGGCCATGTTCACGCCGCCGGAGTGGAAGCTGTACAGCCCGCGGCCGTTGTAGTTGGAGCAGTTGATCAGGCACGGGCCGGACGAGCCGGCCGGCGTGTGCGGGTCGTTGCCGTCTACCCGCGACCCGGACAGCCAGTTCTCGCCGTTGTACGGGTTGGCCCAGCCGGCCCCATAGGACCGGTCGAACGGCGCCGGGGCGCCGGCGAGGGTGATCTTCTGCCGGGCCCGGTTGAACACGTCCGGTGTGCCGGACAACTCGCCGATCAGGATCGTGTTCGAGGTCCCGTCGCTGATCCCGGGCAGGGTGAACTTCCGCGCGCCCAGCAAGGACGCCGTGGACGGCGTGTCCGACCAGGGCTGCAGCGCGCCGTGCCGGCGGCCGTGGTCCGGCGGGTCGCACGGGGTGCCCATGAAGATGCACCAGTTGCGGATGCCGGTCGTCGCCGTGTAATCCGACACGCCGCTGCGGAGCGTCCCGCCCGGCAGCCCCGGCAGCACCCCCGCCGGGATTGGGATCTCGGCGACACGGCCGCCGTTGGGGGTGGACGGGCACGCGAAGACCTTGAGCTGGTTCAGAATCAGGGCGGCGTTGTTCGTCGTGAACATGTTCTGGTTCTGGTCGTACTGCTTGTAGAGGTTGTCCTGCTCAAGGTACGGCAGCAGCGAGAACCCCCAGCTCGTGGCCACGGACGTTGGCCGCGTCGGTGGCGAGACCAGTTCAAACAGCCACGCTGGTGGCATCTTGTTGTGCGTGTCGTGGTAGTTGTGGGCGGCCAGCCCCATCTGCTTGAGGTTGTTACTGCACTGGGTGCGGGCGGCGGCCTCGCGGACCTTCTGGACGGCGGGCAGCAGCAGCCCGATCAGGATCGCGATGATCGCGATCACCACCAGCAGCTCAATCAGCGTGAACGCCGATCGACGGACACGGGACATGGAAGACTCCGAGACCGGGAGAGGAAAGAAGACCAGTACGGGGCCACGTGGGTTGGCCCGGCCACTTCAGTTGTACCCGAGAATACCCATCGAAGTGTGAGAGGAAAATCTGAAATCCGTTGGGCTATACAGCCGGTGTTTTCGGCAGAACCGTTGCAGTCGCCGACTGCTCGTTGCCGATTCTGTACATTATCGGGTGTTCCTGCCCGCCCAGTCCGCCCAGTTTGAGGCCCTTGCCGTGTCCGGACGATACTTGTTCACCAGCGAATCGGTTTCCATGGGCCACCCCGACAAGGTGGCCGACCAGGTCTCGGACGCCGTCCTGGACTTTTGCCTGAAGCACGACCCGACCAGCCGGGTCGCCTGTGAAACGCTCGTCACCACCGACCACTGCACCGTGGCCGGGGAGATCACCACCAACGCCCCGCTCACCCGCGTGAACGTGGACAAGATCGTCCGCGACGCCATCCGCGAGATCGGCTACACCGACCACAACATCGGGTTCGCGGCCGACACCTGCCAGGTCAACTGCCTGATCCACTCCCAGTCGCCGGACATCTCGGTTGGGGTGGACACCGGCGGGGCCGGCGACCAGGGGATGATGTTCGGGTTCGCCTGCGACGAGACCCGGACCCTGATGCCGCTACCCATTTACCTGTCGCACCGACTGGTCGAGAACCACGCGGCCATGCGCCGGGACGGCCGGCTGATGTGGGCCCGGCCGGACGCCAAGAGCCAGGTCACAGTCGAGTACAACGCGGACAACACCCCGAACCGGATCACCTGCGTGGTGCTGTCCACCCAGCACGACGAGACGGCCATGGAGGGATCCGGCAAGGGCCGCAAGTTCACCGACGCCGCCCGCAAGGAAGTGGTTGAGAAGTTGATCCTGCCGACGCTCCAGGCGGAGCGGCCGGACCTGATCAAGGGCGACATCACCTACCACATCAACCCGACCGGGGTGTTTCTGGAGGGCGGCCCGCACGGCGACTGCGGGCTGACCGGGCGGAAGATCATCGTGGACACCTACGGCGGCCGCGGCCGGCACGGCGGCGGGGCGTTCAGCGGCAAGGATCCGACCAAGGTGGACCGGTCGGCCGCGTATGTCGCCCGGTACATCGCCAAGAACATCGTGGCGGCGAAGCTGGCCCGGCAGTGCGAGGTGCAACTCAGCTACGCGATCGGCTACCCGGACCCGCTGTCGATCTGGGTGAGCACGTTCGGCACGGTGGCACCCGGCCTCAACGACGAGAAACTGGTCGGGCTGATCCGGGAGCACTTCAAGCTGACCCCGAAGGGGATCATCGAGTCGCTGGACCTGCGGCGGCCGATCTACCGGGAGACGGCCCGGCACGGGCACTTCGGCCGGGAGCTGCCGGAGTTCACCTGGGAGAAGACCGACAAGTCCGAGGCCCTTCGCAAGGCCGCGGGGGTGTAGGCCGCGAAGTACCAACGCGGCGAGCGGGGGACTGACGTCCCCCGCTCGCCGCGTTGGCGTTTCCACGGCCGCCCGTGTGTGGTAACGTCGCCGCGCGATCCCACGGACGGGAGGGCGGGCGATGCGGCTCGGATGGCGGTGGCTCTGGCAGGCGGTCCGCCCGGATCTGGCGATCGACCGCCCGACGGTCGGGTTTGTCCTCACCCGGCTAGTCCTGCCGGTGTCGGCCCTGCTGGCGGCCCACTTCGGCCTGCGGATGGCCTACGCCGGCTGCGTCGAGCCGGACGACGCCGACCTGATCCTCTACACCCAGCGCCTCGCCTGGGGGTACAGCGATCAGGGGCCACTGTACCCCTGGCTGTGCGAGCTGGCCTTCCGGGTGTTCGGGATCGGGGAGGTCGCCCTCACCGCGGTGCGGTGCGCGATCCTCTTCGTCGGGTGCGTACTCCTCTACCACAACGCACGTCTCCTCTGCCGCGACAAGCACCTCGCGCTGCTCGCGGGCTATTCGGTGCTGCTGATCCCCAACCTGAGCTGGCACGCGCTGGTGTACCTGACACACACCAACTTGCTGCTCGTCGTCTGTCTGGCGGCGCTGTTCGTATTCCTCCGGCTGGTGCGGGATGGGCGGACGTCCGACTACCTGCTGTTCGGGGCGGCCTGCGGGGCAGGGGTGGTCTCGAAGTACAACTTCGTCTGGTTCGCGGCGGCCCTGGTCGCGGCCGGGATGACCGTCGCCCCGGTCCGCCGGCGGTTGCTCGACTGCCGTCTGTTGCTGGCGGGCGTGGTGTGCGGGTTGATCGTATTGCCGCACGCACTCTGGGTGCTGGACCACCGGGAGACGCTCCGGCAGGTATTGCAGACGAAAGCCCATCGGGCCGGAACGGCGTACGCGAGTTACTTCACACGGGTCGGTCGGGGGACGTGGGATGTGGTCAGCGCCGGGGTCATCATGTCCGTCCCGGTCGCGGTAATGGTGGCCCTGCTTTTTCCGAGCGGCCGGTCGTCCCCAGACCCCGACCCGGGCCGCGCCGCCGCCCGGTTGGTCCTCGGCCGGTTCTTCGTACTGGTGGTGCTGGTGATCCTCGCCCAGATCTACCTGCTCGGCGTGAGTCGGTTCCACGAGCGATGGCTCCAGCCGTTCGTGGTGGTCTTCCCACTGTGGCTGTTCGCCGGGATCGACCCGGCCGCCGTCCGGCCCGGCCGCGCGCGGGCATTCGCAGTGCTGCTGGTGCTGTTCGCGGTCGCGTACACCGCGGCCCGGGCAGTGCAGGTGACGGTATTCGTCGATCAGCCTCGGGGGCTGTACCCACTGCAACTGTCGTTCGACGAGTTGGCACGTCGAATCGAGGCCGAGGCCGGCGATCGGCCGACGATCCTGACCCCCGAGCGGGAAGTCGGTGGCAACCTGCTCCTGCAGATGCCTGACGCGACGGTCTGTTGCACCGCGGAGCCGCTATACCCGGTCGAACCGGGCGACGGCCCGATGGTGGTGGTGTGGAACCTGGGCCTGACGCGAGGGCACATGGTTCTGCCGTGGTTCGCGATGGTCGATTTCAGGGATCGGTACGAGCGGCCGATCCCACCGGAGGCGATACGAACGGTAGAGGTGGCCCCCGCAGCAAAGGGCAAGCTGCCGACCGTGATCGCGTACGTGGTGCTGCCGGGGGCCGGCGGCTAGACAGGTTCGGCTCTGCCCGGCGGGAAGAGTTGAAATAGCGCCTCGGCCTGCCGGATCAGTATTCGCCGCGGGGCATTCAGGTCGAGCGCGGCCACGGTCGCTCGACCGATTGCAGTGATCCCCTGTGTCCGGGTGCCGTTCCAGACGAAGTGATCGCCCCATTCCAGAGCCCGCGGATTAAACAGCGGCACCGCCTGACCGGTGTCCGGGTCCATGACCGTGACCCTGTTCGACTTGTGAAGGTTGCAACTCGGGCAGGCGAGGCAGAGGTTGGCGGGATCGTCGGACCCACCTTCCGAACACGGGATGGCGTGCTCGATGTGAACGTCGCGCCCTGAAGCGACTGATGCATCCGACAGTATTCGCACCGGTCAGCGGCGCGGACCACGACCAGCCGGGTGACCTCGGCCCAAGACGGACTCACGTCGGCGACCGCCCGAGCAGCCGGAGCGCGCGAGCCCGGTACAGGGCCATCGTTTCGCTGAGTTCGGCGAGCGCCTCCAGCTCATCCCGCTCGGTCGGCGTGAGTCGGCCCTCGGTGTTCTGATCCATGAGCTGCCGGAGCCGGGCGTCCGTTGTCGGTGGGAACCGCATCTCGGCGAGCGATTCCATCAGGTCCCGAGGGGCTTCCACGATCGCGGACATGAGTTGTCCTCCGAGGAACATCTTCACCCGGATTATCCTCTCCCATAGGCGGACGGACAACCTGGGTGTTCTCGCTTTCGGTCCCGGTCCGGTTGATGCATAATCGGGGGGACGAATCCCGCCGGACCGGAGCTCCACCCCATGCTGCTCGTCGGCCGCCAGCGGCAGCGGACCTGCCAGACGCTCTCCCGCCGGGCGTTCCTCCAGGTCGGGGCCAGCTCCGTCCTCGGGCTGTCGCTGGCCGACGCGCTGCGGGCGAAGGAGGCCGGCGGCCGCAACCCGGGGTCGGCGAAGGCGGTCATCCTCCTGTGGCTGTGGGGCGGCCCGAGCCAACTCGACACCTTCGACCCGAAGCCGAACGCGCCCCTTGAGTATCGTGGGCCGTTCGCCACCATCCCGACTCGCATCCCCGGCGTGCGGTTCACCGAACTCTTCCCGAAGCTGGCCGGCGCCTCCGACAAGCTCGCCCTGATCCGTACGCTGGTCACCCCGTCCAACGACCACGGCATCGCCGGCACCGTCGGGCTGACCGGCAGCCCGGCCGGTGGCACCGGCCTGGACGGCAAGCCGCTCGCCGGGGCCCCGCGACCCGCCACCGGGGCCGTCGTCGCCAGGGGCCGGGCGTTGCTGGCCGGCCGGAACGTCGCGTCTGACCTGCCGCCGTTCCTGGTGGTCGGCGGCAAGCTACACCAGGGACACAAGGCGATCATCGGCGAGGGCGGCGGCCCACTCGGGGCGATGTACGACCCGTTCCGGCTGGAGTACGACCCCGCAACGGGGACCAAGGTGCCTGCTCTCCAACTTCCCGAGGAACTGACCCCCGAGCGCCTGACCGACCGGCAGACGCTCATGCAGGCCCTGGCCCGCGCCGAGCAGCGCACCGCCGACGCCCACCGCGCGAACGCGCTGGACGACTACCGGACGCGGGCGTTCGCCATGCTCACCTCGCCGTCGGCGCGGGAGATGTTCGACCTGTCGAAGGAGCCGCCGCGGCTCGCCGACGAGTACGGCCGCACGCGGTTCGGCCAGTCGTGCCTACTTGCTCGCCGCCTGGTCGAGTCCGGGGTGCCGTTCGTGCAGGTGAACTGGAGCGACCACGTCGAGGCCGAGGAGGACGCCGGCGACGGCGGCTGGGACCACCACTACCGCAACTTCCAGATCATGCAGGACCGCCACGCGCCGTGGCTCGACCAGGCGATGACGGCGCTACTGAGCGACCTTCATCGGAGGGGGCTGCTGGCGACCACGCTGGTGCTGGCGGTCGGGGAGTTCGGCCGCGAGCCGAAGGTCAACGACAAGGCCGGGCGCGAGCACTGGCCGCACTGTTACAGCGCCTTGCTTGCCGGCGGCGGGGTCGTCGGCGGCCGGGCGATCGGCACCAGCGATGCGAAGGCCGCGAAGCCCGCCGATACGCCGCTGACGCCCGGCGACCTGTGTGCCACCGTCCACCACGCCGCCGGGCTGACCAGCGAACACATCACCGGAATGGGTCTCGCACCGGCCGGCCGCGTCATCGAGGAGCTGTTCTGACCTCCGGACCTGGACCGAACCTCCCCCGGCCGTCTACCCTCTTCCCGGCAGGACGACATCCCACCCGATTCCGCCCGCGTGAGGAGGCCCGGTGATGGCCAAGACGAAACCCGGCCGGAACGGAAAGGTCGTGGCCAAGACGAAGAGGGCCGCGAAGTTGCCGGAGTTGCTCGCCCTGCTCCGCGGCCACTTCCGGGCCGACCCGGCCGATCTGCCGGTGGTCGAGCAGGAGTTCCCGGAGTATCACCGGGCGAACCTCCACCTGACCGTCTCCGAGCTCCTGCCCCCGGAAGGGGCCTACCGCCTTCTCGGCGTCGTCCCCCGGCGCGATTACGACTCGATCAACCTGCCGAAGCTCACCCGTCGCGAGACCGCCCACGAGTACCAGCGCGGCCCGGTCGAGTACCTCGATGTCTCACTTGCCGACGACCGCACGCTCGCCTGCGTCAAGCGGGGGCTGTACCTCTTCCGCGACGGCAGCGCCCCGGTCGCCATGCTCGTTGCGGACGACATGTTCTCCCGCCACACCCAGACTCTCCGGGTCGCGGTGATGGCCGCCGACCGGGAGGCCGCCGAGCGGTTCGCCCGCAAGTTGGCAAAGGGGGTCCGCCACGGGACCGCGTTCCGCGGCAAGGTGCTCTCCGTCGAGTCGGGGTGCCACGGCGGGGTTTCGGTCCGGTTCCACCGGCTGCCGGACGTCCGCCGGGAGAGTCTGATCCTGCCCGAGGCGTTGCTAGGGCGGATCGAGCGGCAGGCGATGGGGATGACCCGCCACGCCGACCGGCTGAAGGCCGCCGGCCGGCACCTGAAGCGAGGCATCCTGATGCACGGCAAGCCCGGCACCGGGAAGACCCTCTCGGCCATGTACCTCGCCGCCCGGATGCCCGACCGGACCGTGGTGGTGCTGACCGGCGGCGCGGTCGGATCGATTGAGATAGCCTGCCAGCTCGCCCGGCTGCTGGAGCCGGCCACGATCGTCCTCGAGGACGTGGATCTGATCGGCACCGAGCGGGACTATCAGTCGGTCGGGGCCAACGCCCTGCTGTTCGAGTTGCTCAACCAGATGGACGGCCTCGGCGAGGACGCGGACATCCTGTTCGTCCTGACCACCAACCGGCCGGACTACCTGGAGCCGGCTCTGGCCGCCCGGCCGGGGCGGATCGACCTGGCGATCGAGGTTCCCCTGCCGGACGCCGACTGCCGGCGTCGGCTGTTTGAGCTGTACGGCCGCGGCCTGCGGCTGGAGCTGGCCGACCCGGACGAGTGGGTACGGCGAACTGGGGGCGTGAGCGCCGCGTTCATCCGGGAGTTGCTCCGCAAGGCGGCGGTGCTGGCCGCCGAGGAGGACGGGGCCGGCGAGTTGGTCGTCGCAGACCGTCACCTGGAGGAGGCGACCGCGGAGTTGGTGGTGGCTGGCGGCCCGCTGACCCAGACCCTGCTCGGGGTGGACCGGAAGGCCGACACCGAGTAACTCACCGCAGAGTGCGCGGAGGGAAAGACAGAGATGAAGCTAGTTACCCTCCGGCTCCTGGTTTGCTTAACTCTCCTTCCTCTCTGCGCCCTCCGCGCCCTCTGCGGTGAACCGGTTCGGCTCACCACCGACGGCAGCTTCAAGCAGCATCTTCAGTGGTCGCCGGACGGCAAGCGGTTGCTCATGACCCGCATCCACCAGGGGAAAATGGCCCTTTGGACGATGGCCGCCGACGGCTCCGACCTCAAGCGACTGCTGCCCGCCCTGGACACGCCACACTTCGACGGACACTGGTCGCCGGACGGCTCGCGGGTCGTGTACGTCCACGACAAGCTGGAGGGGACCGACGGCAAGCTCTCCATCCGCACGTGCGCGGCCGACGGGTCCGACGAGAAGGTGCTGATCCCGCACAAGGCGTTCGAGGAGTCGCCGCGGTGGTCGCCGGATGGCAAGCGAGTGCTGTGGGTGTCTACACGGGACGGCAACCCGGAGTTGTACACGGTCACGGCCGACGGCAAGGACGTGAAGCGGCTGACCAGCGAGGTCGCCTACGACCTGCACCCGGCGTGGTCATCTGACGGCAAGCGGATCGCGTTCACGAGCGGCCGGACCGGCCGGCAGAAGTTGTTCATCATGTCCGCCGAGGGGACCGGCACGAAGCGAATCACCGACGGCGACCACCTCGACGCCTGGCCGGCGTGGTCATCCGACGGCAAGCGGCTGGCGTTCGTCTCCAACCGGACCGGCGATTACGACGTATGGTTGGTCAACGCCGACGGAACCGGGCTGCGGAACCAGACCGCCCACCCCGGACGGGACACCTCCCCTGCGTGGAGCCCGGACGGCAAGCGGTTGGCCTTCGTCTCCACCCGGGACGGCGGGTCAGACGTGTACGTCGCCGAAGTGAAGTAGCCGGTTTCACACGACCCCATATGACGCTCTAAACCGCATATGGCAGGCCGGCCTCGCCGATCGTAGCCGACAACTCGCGTCCGGTGCCATCGCGGCAGCGCTAGACCGGTTCTGGCGCTGCCGTATTCGCTCTGTATCGCTTCCAAACGGTCCGATTGCGTGATAGTCGGTCCAGCTGAGAGATCGGCCCCTATATCGCAAAATCCCGGGCCTTCGGAGAAAACGTCTTAGTTTATGTAGCCGCGGTGTGCCGCTTATTAGAGGTGTTCAAGCCGTTCTCCGCCGCCTGCGGTTTTCCTGTACGCACCACACGCCTCACACCGGCCGCACACCTCGCACCCCGCACCTCGCCACCTCGCACGAGGTTGTCCCGAAACCTGACGCCCCGAAACCTGACGCCCCGGACCCGGACACCTGCAGGAGACGGGGACACCTGAGCGACCACTTCCCGTCCGGCGCGAGGGAACGTCCTATCTCCCGCCTGCGCATTTCACCAGCCCCAGCAAAGGCCCGGAATCAGGGCACTTGCCTCGCTCGTCCGAATGCCTGCGAATCTGGCCTCCCTTCCGGCTGGAGAGGAACCACTCCCGCGCGAGAGGAAACAGCCCCAGGGGGCGTGAGTGCCCGCGAGCCCTGATGCGACGCCTCGGCCGGCTCGCCGCCTGACCGACCGCCTCCGCGCGGGCGTCGGGGGCGACGTGCTCCGCGACGCGAGTCCCGTGATTCGTGTTCCGCGGCGCGCGGCTTGGCCTGGTACGGGCAACACAGATCGGCACCGGCGCACGACACGCGCCGGCCGCGACTGGCACCGCGAC
>DATLIF010000056.1:0-3309 GCA_035539575.1 Fimbriiglobus sp.
GTAACGGTTTCCGTTCGGGGGCACGCGATGTCAGGACGACCGACCGCGGCAGCGGTGCAAGGCTGGGCGGCCGAACTCGACGCCCTCGGCGAACAACTCGGCCGCCATTTCCCCCGGAGCGAACCCCGCCGGCGAGCCGTCGGATACCTCCAGGGACTCCTCTCGGATGTCGAGCGGAAGAACGGCTGGCAGTTGGCCGAGCGCCTGGGTGATCCGACCCCCTACGGGGTCCAGCACCTGCTCGGCCGGGCTGACTGGGACGCCGACGCGGTCCGCGACGACCTGGTCCGCTACGCCCACGGCCATCTCGCCGATCCTGACGGTGTGCTCGTGGTGGACGAGACCGGGTTCCTCAAGAAGGGCACCAAGTCGGCCGGCGTGCACCGGCAGTACTCGGGGACCGCGGGCCGGATCGAGAACTGCCAGGTCGGGGTGTTCCTGGCCTTCGCCGGTCGGCACGGCCACACGTTGCTGGATCGCGAGTTGTACCTGCCGAAGGAGTGGGCCGCGGACGCCGACCGCCGCCCGGAGGCCGGCATCCCCGGGGCGGTGACCTTCGCCACTAAGCCGCAGTTGGCCGAGCGGATGCTCCGCCGGGCGTGGCGGCTGGGGGTCAAGGCGGCCTGGGTGGCGGCCGACACGGTGTACGGCAACGACGGGAAGTTCCGCCGGTTCCTGGAGGCCAACCGGCAGCCGTACGTGCTCGCCGTCCAGTCGAACCAGCAACTGTGGGACGGGACCGCCCGCACCCGGGTGGATGCCGTCGCGGCGGGTTGGCCGACCGGGGCGTGGCACCGGGCCAGCGCCGGGGCCGGTGCGAAGGGGCCGCGGTGGTACGACTGGGCGGTGCGGGCGTTCGGGCCGGTCGATGAGCGGGGGTGGCAACTCTGGTTGCTGGTCCGCCGGCACCGGGAGAAGGCCGACGAGCGGGCTTACTACCTGTGTCGCGGTCCGGCCGACACCCCGTGGCGGGAACTGGTCCGGGTGGCCGGGTCGCGGTGGGCGGTCGAGGAGTGCTTCGAGCGGGCCAAGGGGGAGTGCGGGCTGGACGAGTACGAAGTCCGGAGTTGGTCCGGGTGGTACCGCCACGTCACCCTGAGTCTGTTCGCCCTGGCGCTGCTCACCGCGGTCCGGAACCGGGCGTGGCGGGCCGGCGGGCGGTCAAAGGGGGGCCGCGGCTGATCCCGCTGACGGTCCCCGAGGTGCGGGCCCTGCTGCTGCGGGTGGTGTGGGCGCGGCTGGCCCCGGCCGAAGAGGTGCTGGGGTGGTCGGAGTGGCGACGCGCCCACCAGCACCACGCCCGGGCGTGCCACTACCAGACGCGCAGGGCCAGACCACCCAACTGATTATCTACAACTGTAGTACTAGGCGGTGGTACCTCTCCCGGCTCTCGGGGGAGTCGTACACGCCGAGGTAGTGGTCCCGACCATCGATCGTGACCACGGCGCAATTGCGAGCTTTGTGGAAGCGGTAGGACGGGGTCTTTTTGCGAGGCATGGTGCGGGTCCGTGAAGCCGATCCAGTACGGTACTGGATTTCCGAGGCTTTCAGGCCGCACCGCCGACCGCCGGCGGGTTAGCGAAAACTGCTATCGGCGAAGGGGTACCGTCAAGTCGGGCTGACAGGATTTGAACCTGCGACCTCTTGGTCCCGAA
This sequence comes from Fimbriiglobus sp., assembly GCA_035539575.1. Lineage (GTDB taxonomy): Bacteria > Planctomycetota > Planctomycetia > Gemmatales > Gemmataceae > DASSAT01. Next base: position 1,656 of record DATLIF010000056.1, read on the forward strand.
CCAAGCCACCGGGCGACGAATCCCCTGAAAAACAAGACGATTCAGCGGCTCCGCCGACCAGTTACACCAGCGGTTACACCGATTCTTGCGACAAAGTCCCCAACCCGACCCCGTCGGTCCCGCCGCCCGACCTGTTGCAACTGCTCACTCGACTCGCGGCCCTGCCGGCCGACCAGCGGGCCGCGCTTGCCCGGTTGCTGATACTGCCCGTGGCCGAAGCGCCCTCCAGTCCGATCCTCGACGAATCCCTGCCGCCCGCCCTGGAGCAGACCACCCCGCGGTGCGGGGGAGGGAAGGGGGATGCCGGATGATCACCGAGCCATCAGCCGACGAACCGAATTGCCGATGAACGGTCCGGCGTCCATGCCAGGCGATTCATTCATTTGTCTAGAGCCCATTTCACAAGCTGGGTTGATGGAACTCTGGGTGGGTGACCAAGATACGGGCCGCGAACGGGAATCGCCGGGTTGAATGCCGGGCATTGCCACCAGCTCCTCCCGCACCACCGGCAGGCGGCGTCCGCAGGGTTCGTGAGGGGGCTTGAACCAGCGTGTGGGTTTCCGCGTACAGGGGCTACCCCGGCGTACGCGCCGCTCGCGGAGCGGTGCGCACCGAGTCAGGAGGCCGGCCCGCTATGCGACTCCGCCACGCTGTCATCCCGCTCGTCCTGACCGCCGTGTTCTCCGCCTGCGCCGCAGGGCAGGACGACGGCCCGAGGGCGGGGAAGAAGACCACGGGCGAGACCGTCGCCGGACTCGATCAGGCCATTTTTTACATCTTCCAAGGCAAGGATAACACCTACTGGTTCGGGAGCAACGAGCGGGGCGTGTACCGCTACGACGGGAAGAGCCTGATCAACTTTACGACGAAAGACGGGCTGGCCGGCGACCGGATCCGGGGCATTCAGGAAGACATGTCGGGTAACGTCTACGTCACCACGTACGAGGGGATCAGCCGGTTCGACGGCAAGGCCTTCACGACGCTGGGCGTATCCCCCCGATCCGACTGGAAGAAGGAGCCGGGCGACCTGTGGTTCGTGGGCCCCCCGGACACCGGCGTGGTCTACCGGTACGACGGCACGGCGCTCCACCGCCTGCCGCTCCCGAAGTCCAAGGTCGGCGAGGAGGCGGCCGCGCGGTTCCCGCGGTCGAAGTACCCGAACGCGATCTTCAGCCCGTACGACGTCTACACCATCGCGACGGACCGCGGCGGCAACGTCTGGTTCGGCACCGCGGCCGCGGGCGCCTGCCGCTTCGACGGCCGCTCGTTCAGCTGGCTGTTCGAGAGGCACCTGACGGAAACCCCCGCCGGCGGCTCGTTCGGCATCCGGTCCATCCTCGAGGACAAGGACGGGGCGTTCTGGCTCTGCAACACCCGGCACCGCTACGTCATCGATCCGAAGGGCGTGCCGGATGCGGAGAGCGGCCTGATGAAGTACAGGAGGGAACCGGGGGTGGGCCGACTGAAAGCCCCGAACGGAGACGACCACATGTACTTCATGTCCGCCGTCGATGACGCGAAGGGGGTCTTGTGGATGGCGAGCGGTGGCTTTGGCGTCTGGCGGTATGACGGCGACACGGTCACCCGTTATCCCGTGAGAGACGGGGCCAAGGAGGTCACGCTGTTCTCGGTTTACAAGGACAATCGGGGCGAC
>DATLIF010000057.1:0-1997 GCA_035539575.1 Fimbriiglobus sp.
GGACTGGGTGTCGTACCTGTACGTCCCGATCCTGGTCCCGATCCTGGTCCTGCTGCCCTACGCCGTGGGAAAGTACTACCAGCGGTCGCACCGGGTCAGCCAGATCGCCGAGTCGATCTCCCAGAGCAGCCGGGACTTCGAACAGATGAGCCGCTTGCTGGACGGCCCGGTGGCGCCGTGGGCGGGTGTCACACCCGAGGAGGTGCCCTCCATCGACGAGCCGGACCTCACGGGGTTCGAGGTGCTCCAGGACATGCGCATCACCGACCTGCGAAACTGGGACCCGGACGCCTCTGCCAAGGGCGACCCCGGCTCCATGCTCTACAGCTACCGGCGGCTGAAGGTGTCCAGGAAGCCCGAGGCGGGCGGGGCCAACCAGTTCCGGGTCCGCCTGCTTCCGACAAGTCCGCTGGCCCAGGTCCGGTTTCCTCCGCAGGAGGTTCCGGGGAAAGCACGCATGAGCCCCGTCGCGAGTTCGGTCCCCGGCCAGAAGGAGTGCCGCTGGGAGGCGAGCTTCGACCTCAGGAAGGTGCCCGTGGGGGAGTACGTGGACCTCACCGTCGAGACCCTCGCCCCCGGGCAGTTCCTGCGTCGCGGTGAGAGTTCGACCACCTTCTCGTTCGACATCCAGGCGGAGACCGCGGAGGTGACCCGGTGGCTGCTGATGCCACGGGGGAAGGCGTACCGGAACTTCCACATCATCCGCTACAGGACGGTGGAGCCGGACCGGGTGGAGGAGGTGCAGATCGTCACCAAGTACCTGGCCGAGGACTCCACCATCCTCGCCTACAAGTTGCTGTCCGTTGACGCCGGGTACACCTACGAGGTCACATGGCATTACAAGTAGCGTTCCCGGGATGCGGTGCTACAAGAAGGCGGGCACGATTGAGACGAAGAGGATCTTGACGAGCGTCATGCCGGGGAAGATCGTGGCGTAGCCGACGTCCGGCCGGTCGGTCGGCGCCAGCCTGTTCGAGAACGCCAGGATCGCCGCGTTGCCACAGGCGCCGGAGACGATGCCCGCCACCTCGTCGTACGACATCCGGAACACGAACAGGCCCAGCACCAGAACCGGCAAGACCAGCCCGGCCAGGACGACAGCCCCCAGCCCCAGCAAGAGGAATCCGGTCTCTGCGACCGCGGAGGCGAACTTGGGGCCGGAGGCCATCCCGACCTGGGCGAGGAACACCGTCAGCCCGAGGTTGCGCAACACGAGGTTGGCCGAGGCCGGCAGGGTCCAGTTCAGGCCGGCGGTGCGGCGTCGGTGGCCGAGGACCAGGGCCACGATCAGCACGCCCGACACGCCCAGGCTGATCGGGCCGACGCCGGGCAGTGGGACCGCGACCGCGCCGAGCAGGAAGCCGAGGGCCATGCCGAGGCCGATCGAGACGTAGCTGAACTCGGCGGTGCCCTTGATCGAGTCGCCGAAGAACGTACGCAGGGCCGGGAAGTCCGCGCGGTGGGCGAGCAGGCCGACGCGGTCGCCGAACTCGAGGACGAGGTCCGGCCGCGGAAGGAGATCGACGTCGCCGCGGCGGACCTGGATCACGGCGGACGCCTTGTCGCCCGGCAGGGCGAGGTCGCCGAGCGCCCGGCCCACCACGGCCGACCGCGACACGAAGACCCGCAGGTAATCGACGTCCCGACGGTCCCGGGTGACCCGGCCGGGCGCCTCCTCGCCCAGTCGCTTGCGGACCTCATCGAGCATCGCCTTGCTGGGAGCGGCGAGCAGCAGCACGTCGTTCTCGGCGAGGACGATGTCGGGCGTCGCCGGCCGGTTGCGGTGGTCGCGGCGAAGCGCCGCGACTTGCACCTCGGGGGGGAGCGCGGCCGTCACCTCGCCCAACTGCTTGCCGCAATACTCCGCGCGTTGCACCGAGACTTCGAGTAACTCCATGCCGGCGGCTGTGGGCACGTCGATCTTCGGCTTCAAGAGGGCGTGGGTGAGGTAGAGGAACAAGATGGGCCCGGCCACGCCAAACGGATACGCGACCGAG
>DATLIF010000058.1:0-1987 GCA_035539575.1 Fimbriiglobus sp.
CGTCAAGGCGATCGAGTTCCTTGACGCGTCCGCCGAGCGGGGTCTGTCGTTCGACACCCGCGTCCACCTGCTCAAGGATCCCGACCTGGACGGCCTGCGAGACCGCGCCGACTACCGGGAACTGCTCGCCCGGCTGGAGAAACGTTACCCCGGTCGGCAGGCCGGGCCGGCGGATCTGCTGTCGTCGCTCCAGACCGAGTTCACCAACGGCTACGGCCGGTACACCCAGACCCGGCAGTCCGCCCTGACGGTGTCGGACAAGAAGCGTGCGGCCCGGTCGAAGCCGGACTTCCGGCGGGTTGCCGACCGGATCCTGGTCCTGACCGACGACAAGGTGGGGGCGACCGCCGCCCTGGACGCCCTGACCTGGGTGCTGGAGAACGGCGCGACCCTGTCGAAGGCCGACCCGGCGTCCCGACCGGCGGTGAAGGCGGCGAGTGACCAGGCCCTCGCCCGTCTGACGAAGTACATCGACAAGCCGGAGTTCGGCAACGCCTGCCGGGCGCTGGGCAGCACCCCGTCGGTCGGCGGGGACAAGCTGCTGGTGTCCGCAGCCACCGAGCACCGCGACTCCGACGTCCGGGGGCTGGCCGCGTTCGCCCTGGGTCAGTCGCTCGCCCAGCAGTCGCAGGCCGCCGGACCCGCCAGCGACCTCCAGGCCGACTTGTCCCGGCGGGCCGAGGACCAGTTCGAGAAGGTGGCGAAGGAGTTCGACACCGTGTTGTACAAGGACTCGACGCTCGGCGAGATGGCCCGGCGGAAGCTGACCGAGTTGCGCTCCCTGAGCGTCGGCCGCAAGGCCCGCGATGTCGAGGGAATGGACCTGGACGGCCGCCCGCTGACGCTAACCGCGTCCCGCGGGCGGGTGACGCTGGTCCTGTTCTGGGCGAACTGGTGCGGCTACTGCCGCCAGATGTTCCCGGACACCCGCGAGTGGGTCAGCCAGTACAAGGACCGACCGTTCGCTCTGGTGGGGGTGAACTGCGACGACGACAAGGCCGCGGCCCAGCGGGCGGTGGTGCGAGAGAAGCTGACCTGGCCGAGCTGGTGGGACGGCGGAGTCGCGTCAGGCCGGCTCACCGAGCAGTGGCTCGTGGAGGCGTTCCCGACGCTGTACCTGATCGACCACGAGGGTGTGATCCGCAAGAAGTGGGAGGGCAAGCCAGAGAGCGATGAGGTGGCCCGGGCGATCGAAACCCTGGTTCGCCGGGCCGAGCAGGCGAAGAAATAGCCGTTCGCCCCACCGGCGGAGGCCGTCACTCCTCCGTCACGGGGCGCTTGAAGACCAGCACCACGATGCTCCCCTCGACCGTCCGGCCGGGGTAACTGGCGACGCCGACCAGTTCCCAGCCCTGCTGGCCGTAATCGTTCATGGTCGCGTGATAGTTCTCGATCCCGGCCGCGTCCTCGAACCCGGCGGCCACCAGGGGGACGGTCACGTACTCCCACCGCGTCATGACGACCCCTCCGCCAGGTACAGGATCCTCGCGCACTGCGAACACGCCATGAACGCCCCGTTCAACAGGTTCAGCCGCTGCTGCTCGGTGATCGCCGTCCGGCAGTGCTGACACGACCGCCCGACCACCGCCGCCAGGCCGTCCGGCCCGTAGGTCTTCACCAGTCGGTCATATGGCCCCTTCATCTCCGGCGGCAGCTTCTTCTCCACCTCCACCAACTCGGCCTGCGTCGCCTTCTGGTCGGCTATCAGCCGCTCCAGCCGCTCCCGGGCGTCCTGCTTGTACTGCTCGAACTCCTTCTGGGCGTCGGCCCACCGCTTCTCCACGTCCGGTAGACCGGCCGTCCGCTCCTCGATCCGCGTCATCCCCGTCAGGATCGCGTCCTCGAACTCGCCCTTCTTCACGTTCGCCTGGTTGATCTCCGACTGCTTGGCGTCGTACTCTTTCTTCGACCCGGCCAGGTTCATGTCGGCCGCCAGCTTCAGGAGCCGCTGCTCGGTCGCCTTGAGCGAGACCTCGTCATCCTTCAA
>DATLIF010000059.1:0-3936 GCA_035539575.1 Fimbriiglobus sp.
GAGGTGGTGCGGATGACCGAGGGGGTGCTGGCCCGGGGTGGCAACCTGCTCTTCCTGCACCTGGAGTGTGCCGGCGGCGACCTCCAGTCGGCCCGGGAGTTGGCCCAGCGGCTGACCGAATTTCAGGCCGACCGGGGGCTGTACACGGTCGCGTTCGTCCCCGACCGGGCGCCGGACACGGCAGCGATCGTTGCGCTGGGTTGCACCGAGATCGTCATGAGCAAGCGGACGGACGCGGCCGGCGGCGGCGAGTCGGCCGAGGCCGAGTTCGGGGACTTCGAGGCGGCACTGGGCAAGCCGGAAACGAACGCGGACCTGCTCGCGGCCAGCCTCCGCGAGCTGGCCGCGGTCAAGGGCTACCCGCCGGTCCTGATCGACGGAATGCTCGACCGAGACGTTAGCATCGTTCGCGCCCAGAAGCGGGAGAACCCCACGGTCCGCCGGCTGATGACCGAGACCGAGTTCGAGGACCAGAAGGCCGAGGGCCGGTGGGTCAATCCAGTCGAGATCAAGCCGAAGGGGCAGTTGCTCAAGCTGACGGCCACCCAGGCGGAGGAGCTGGGGCTGGCCCGGTTCGTCGTGGACGCCCGGGACCCGGCCGAGGTCTACGGCCGGTACGGGGTGGACTCGGCCCAGGTCAAGGACGCCTCGCCGGCGTGGCTGGACCAGTTCGCCGCGTTCCTGAAGCTGCCAGCGGTGACGGTGCTGCTGGTGGTGATCGGGTTCACCGGGCTGATCCTGGAGATGAAGGTGCCCGGGACGACGGTGCCTGGGATCGTCGCGGCGCTGTGCTTCATCCTGGTGTTCTGGGCGCACACCCAGTTCAGCAACCAGGTGGCGGTGCTGGCGGGGCTGGTGTTCATCCTCGGGCTGATCCTGGTGCTGCTGGAGGTGTTCGTGCTGCCCGGGATCGGGGCGGCCGGCATCACCGGGGTACTCCTGATGCTGGTATCCCTGGGGCTGGTGACGTTCGGCGGCAACGAGATCCCGCAGACCGCGGCCGAGTGGTTCCTGATCGGGAAGAAGATGGCCCAGTATCTGATCGGCATGATCGCGTCGTTCGGGCTGGCGCTGTTGATCGCCCGCTATCTGCCGAACATCCCCTACGCCAACCGGCTGATGCTGGTGCCGCCGGGCGAGAAGCCCGGGGCCGAGGACGAGCCGCCGGTGCTGCCTGGAGCGGCCCTGGCTGCGAGCCTGCTTGGGGCGGTCGGCACGGCGGTGACGGTGCTGCGGCCGGCCGGTACGGTCCACTTCGGCGACCAGTATGTGGACGTGGTCACCGAGGGCGGTTACATCCCGGCCGGCGCCCGGGTCCAGGTGGTCGAGGTCGAGGGGACGCGGATCGTGGTCAAGGAAGTGTGAGTCGTCCATAGTCCATCGTCCTTAGTCCCTTGGTAAACGCCGACACGGGGTTGTCGGCCGGGGGCGAATGACTAAGGACTATGGACTAAGGACCAAGGACTAAGATGGACTGGTATCTGGCGCTGGCGTTCGTCCTGATCGGGTGCGGGGTGGTCCTCCTGGTGGCCGAGTTCTTCCTGCCGACCGGCGGGGTGCTCGTGGTCGTCGGGCTGGGGCTGATCGCTGCCGCCGTCGGGGTGATCCTGTACTACGGCAGCACGATGGAGGCGGTGGCGGCCGTGATCGCCACGTGCATCGGCATCCCGATCGCCTGGAACGTGCTGATCTACGGCTGGCAGCGGATGTCCAGGCAGGTGACGCTCGACTCCGAGACGGTCCAGGCGACGGTGGCCAACACGCCCGAAGCGGCCGAGTTGGAGCAGTACAAGGGCCGGTACGGCAAGACCGTCTCGCCGATGCGGCCGTCGGGCACCGTGGAAATCGACGGCCGGCGGCTGGACGCGCTGACCGAGGGGATGATGCTCGACGCCGGCGCCTGGGTGAAGTGCGTCGGCGTCGGGTCCGGTTGGGTGATCGTCCGCCGCGTGGACCCGCCGGCCGGCCTGTCCGACATGACCCTGGACGAACTGAATTAGTCAGACGGTGGGCCTCGAAAGTTCGGCCCACCCTACAACACCACCACACCGAAGCCACCCGCGAGGATAGCCCCGTGAACTGGACCAACTCGCTCGCCCTGTTCGCCCAACTCGGCGAGAAGGCCAAGGACAAGGCCGACAAGTCCGGCGCCCCCAAATTCGACGCGGACATCATCTGGATCATCCTGGCCGCCATCGCGGCGCTGGTCTTCCTGATCTTCCTGTTTGTGTTCTTTAGCTTCATCCGGCTGTGGATCCAGGGCCTGCTGACCGGGGCCAACATCGGCATCTTCAACCTGGTCGGCATGAAGCTGCGGAAGGTCAACTACGAGATGATCGTCAACCAGAAGATCGCCCTGGTCCAGGCCGGGACGCGGATCACCACCGAGGACCTGGAGTCGCACTTCCTGGCCGGCGGCAAGGTGCCCCGCACGGCCGCGGCGGTGATCGCCGCCCACAAGGCCGGGCTGGACCTGCCGTGGAAGACCGCCGCGGCCATCGACCTCGCCGGCCGCGACGTACTGGAAGCCGTCCGCACCAGCGTCAACCCGAAGGTGATCGACTGCCCCGACCCGGCCAAGGGCAAGCAGTTCCTCGACGCCGTCTGCCGCAACGGCATTCAGCTTCTCGCCAAGGCCCGGGTGACGGTGCGGACCAAGCTCGAACGCCTCGTCGGCGGGGCGACCGAGGAGACGATCATCGCCCGCGTCGGCGAGGGCATCGTCAAGGCGATCGGGTCGGCCGAGAACCACAAGGAGGTCTTGGCCAACCCGGGCATGATCTCGCAGACGGTGCTGCACAACGCCCTGGACGCGCAGACCGCGTTCGAGATCGTCTCGATCGACATCGCGCACATCGAGGTCGGGGAGAACATCGGCGCCAAGCTCCAGGCGGACCAAGCCGCCGCTGACCTGCGGGTGGCCCAGGCCGACGCCGAGAAGCGCCGGGCCGCGGCGGTCGCGCTGGAGCAGGAGATGCAGGCCATGATCCAGGAGAACCGGGCCAAGGTGGTCGAGGCCGAGGCCCAGGTGCCGATGGCCATCGCCGATGCGTTCAAGAACGGCCGGCTCGGGGTCATGGACTACTACAACATCCGAAACCTTCAGGCCGACACGTCGATGCGAAGCGGCATCGCGGCGGCGTCCGGTAGCCCCGAGAACGGCCCCGGCCGGAGCGGCGGCTAAGGCCGCCTTCAGCGACGAGCGACGAGCGACGAGAGAAAGACACCGATACCCGGTATTCCCTCTCTGCTCTTCTCTCTTCTTACTCGTCGCTCATCGCTCATCGCTCGTCGCTAAGGGAACCGATGAACGCACTGATCGTCTTCATCGTGATCGTGGTCCTGTCCGCGATCATTGGTGCCGTGTCGCAGGTGCTCAAGAACCAGCAGCAGGCCGAGCAGGCCCGTGCGGCCCGGGCCCGCGCGGCCAACCGGGCCAACGGCGACGACCGCCGCGAGGGCCGGCCGGCCAGCGACATCGATCGGTTCCTGGAGGAGATCGACAAGCTTCGTCGCAAGTCGGCGGCCGGCGGCGCAGGCCCGGCCACCGTCGCGCCGGTCGCACGGCGGCCCAACGGACGGACGGCCGCACCGGAAGTGCCGACGGTCGTGCCGGCCCGCAAGACGCGGGTCGCCGGCGACCCGACGTTCGCGGCACCGGTCGCCCCGGTGGTTCGCTCGGTCCCCACGTCTCACCCGATCGCAGACCCGCTGCCGCGGCTCGAAGACCTGCCGGTGGCCCCGGTACTCGGACTGTCGGGCGTCTTTGCGCCGTCGGTCGTCACCCGCCCGAAGATGCTGGCCGACCCCCGGCCGGTGGCGAAGACCCAGTTCGCAGCGCAGCTGGCCGCTCTACTCGCGTCGAAGAACGCCGTCCCAATGGCGGTGGTGCTGCAAGAGATCCTCGGCCCGCCAAAGTGCAAGCGGGGTTGATTC
>DATLIF010000060.1:0-8595 GCA_035539575.1 Fimbriiglobus sp.
CAGCGGGGAGAGGGGAGAAAGAGTCGCACGGCCGCTACCCGTCATCGCCCCCGGAGACTGAATCATGCCGCACCAACTCGTCGAAGACGCGTTCGGCGACCCGCGCAACGCCCTGGCGCTGGCGAGCGCCTGCCAGTTCACCTACTTCGAGCCGGTGTCCGGCGCCGAGACGTTCCGGTCCGAACTCGGCCTGGACAACGCGAAGCTCATCAGCGTGGACAACACGCAGGCGTACGTCGCGGACAACGACCAGCACCTGGTGGTGGCGTTCCGCGGCAGCCAGGACCCGACCAGCCTGGACGGGATCAAGGACTGGCTGCTGACCAACGCGTACAACCTGCTGGTCCCGCCGGCGGGGCCGCTGGCCACGGAGTTCGCGGCGGCCGGGGTCGAGTGCCGCTGGCACGCGGGGTTCGTCTCCGCGATCACCGAGGTCTGGGACCAGTTGCACGCCGAGGTGGACGCCCGGCAGAAGGCGAAGGAGCGTTGCCTGTGGGTGACCGGGCACAGCCTGGGCGGGGCGCTGGCGTTGATGGGGGCCTGGCTGTTGAAGCGGAAGTTCTTCAACGTCCACCAGGTGTACACGTTCGGGGCGCCGATGGTCGGCAACAAGGCGGTGGCGGAGGCGTTCGACCGGGAGTTCCCCGGCAAGATCTTCCGGTACGTTAACACGCCGGACCCGGTGCCGCTGTTGCCGATGGTCAGCCTGGTGACGAACGAGTTCACCCACTGCGACAGGCTGATCCCGCTGGGCGAGGCGGAGGGGGCGTCGAACCTGATCGCGTACCTGAGTACGTCGGCCGGCGAGGTGGTCGGCGGGGTGCTGGCCGGGGACGTGGCGGAGAAGGTGTGGGGAGCGATCAAGGGGAAGCTGCTGGCGCACCTGCTCGACGACTACCGCAAGCTGCTGGGGACGGGGTGAGGCGGTGGTACAATGATGCGGGACCGGCGAGAGGGCCAATCATGGGAGACGAGTACCTGACGATGGCGGAAATCGAGCACCGCTTTCCCAACGAGTGGGTCTTGATTGACCGGCCGAAGACCCGGGGCAAGTGGGGGGAACTGCTCGGCGGACGTGTCGTCTGGCATGCCCATGAGCGCGTCGAGTTCGACCGAAGGCTGCTGGATTTTCCAGACGTCGGAGACTGCGCGGTCCGGTATACCGGAAACCTTGAGGCGGACGAACTGCCCCTGCCCAACGGCAACTCGTGAGCGACGCCTTCGATCCGAAAGCCCCTTCGATCCGTGTCCGAGGGGTGCTGGTCGGCCCGCAGCGGGCGGTCGATGTACTCTTTCGACTCGACACCGGCGCCAGCCGCACTTCGGTTCGGTCTCACATCCTGCGACTCGCAGGGTACGACCCGTCGGCCGGACAGCCGTTGCGGTTCCGGTCGGCGACTGGCATCGGAACCGGGTTGGCGGTGCCGGTTCGCCACCTGGTCGCCCTGGACCAGACCCGGGACTCGTTCCTCGTTATCGCCCACGACCCTCCGCCCGCGGTCATTACCGACGGCCTGCTCGGGCTGGACTTCTTCCGCGGCCTGGTCCTGACCCTCGACTTCGCCCGCGGCCGCATCGACCTCGGCCCGTCGCGGCCGTGGTGGCGGCCCTGGCGGTAGCGGATTGCCGGTTGCCGTTCGACGCCCCGCGGCTACACCTACGCCAACCGGTACCCGGTTGACCCTGCACTCTCCACGGAGGCCGCGGCCATGGCGATGTTCATCGGCGAAGGTCTGGTCGGCGAAGGCAACGAGATCGCGCACATCGACCTGTTGATCGGCGACAAGACCGGCCCGGTCGGCGTGGCGTTCGCCAACGCGCTGGCCAACCAGTCGGCCGGCCACAACAGCCTGCTGGCCGTCGTCACCCCGAACCTGATCTGCAAGCCGGCCACGGTCATGATCACCAAGGTCACGATCAAGGGCATGGGCCAGGCGGCGCAGATGTTTGGCCCGGCCCAGTCCGCGGTCGCCCGCGCGGTCGTGGACAGCGTCGTCGAGGGGGTCATCCCCAAGAGCGAGGCCGACAACTACGTGATCGTGTGCGGCGTGTTCATTCACCCGCAGGCCAAGGACGACACCAAGATCTACGACTTCAACTACGAGGCCACCAAGCTGGCCATCAAGTGCGCCATGAAGGGCGAGCCGAAGATCGACGAGATCATCGCCAAGAAGGGCAGCAAGCACCCGTTCAGCCCGAAGTAAGGCGGACACGAGACACGAGATGCGAGACACGAGAAGAATGGTCTTCTCTCGTGTCTCGCATCTCGTGTCTCGTGTCTGGTTTGCCCCATGTCCGACAAGCCGACCGTCCTGGTCCACCTCGACACCGACCCGCACCCGAGCGTCTTCGACCGGGTGGTCGCGGTCGATAGCGGCGTGCAGCAACTGTTCAGCTACGGCGCGGTGACGCCGGAGAATGTGATGCCGCTGGTCCACGGGTGCATCTTTACCCGCGGGCCGAAGGACCTGCACCGCACGGCGATCTTCGTCGGCGGCTCCGACAGCGCCGCGGCCGAGGCGGTGCTGGCCGAGGTCAAGAAGCACCTGCTGCCGGCGTACGGGCTGACCGTGTCGGTGATGATCGACCCGAACGGGGCGAACACCACCGCCGCCGCCGCGGTCCGCGCCGCCGGGAGGCATCTCGACCTGGGCGCTGCCGAGTCGCTGGTTCTGGGTGGCACCGGGCCGGTCGGGCAGCGCGTGGCGCGGCTCCTGGCCGGGCACGGCGGCCACGTCCGCATCGGCAGCCGACAACTCGACCGCGCCGAGGCGGTGTGCCGGGCGATCCGGGCCGCGATCCCGAGCGCGAACGTCTCGGCGGCGAGCGTCGGGGCCTCCGCCGACGGGCCGCGGGCGCTGGACGGCCGCACGCTGGTCGTCGCGGCCGGGGCGCCGGGGGCCGTGCTGTTGCCGAAGAAGGTCCGCGACACCAGCCAGTCCCTGAAGGTCGCGATCGACCTCAACGGAGTGCCGCCGGCCGGCGTCGAGGGGGTGGAACTGACCGACAAGGGGACCGAGCGGGACGGCGTGGTCTGCTACGGCGCCCTCGGCGTCGGCGGTACCAAGATGAAGGTCCACAAGGCCGCGATCGCCGAACTGTTCACCCGCAACACCGCGGTCCTGGATGTCGAAGAAATCTACACTCTTGCTCAGACGTTGCCCTAACCATCGGATTCGCCCCGTCACCTCCGCTTGACTCGCCTCGCGAAACCCCGGAACATGCCCGGCCGTCGTCGCCCCCACGCGCGAGGGACCGCCATGCGGGTGTTCCGGTTACTGACCACCGCCGTCGCTCTGTCCGCCCTGTCCGCCTCCGCCTCCGCCCAGGCCGGGCCGATCTGGTTCTCGTACCGGATCGAGGCCGAGTCCACGCCGACCAACGGCGGGGGTGGCGAGTTCGCCGTCCACCACTCGTCGCCCGGCCACGACTGGGTGGAGCGAGCCACCCGGCCGTCCGTCGATCTGGCCAGCCTGGTGCTGCGGCCAACCCCGCCAGCCGACGACCCGGACTGGCGGCCCGGTTACTCCAACATCGCCACCAGCAGCACCCGGTTCTCGGTCCGCGTTGCCCTGACCGACCGGGCGTCCGGCGAGGGCGGCGCCGTCACCCTCACCGGCACGGCCGGCAGCCAGTGGATGCACCGCTACGACGGGCTCTACCGTGGAGACGGAACCTGGATCACCTTCGACGGCTCCCAGAGCCAGAACCTGAACCTCGGCGGGCACGTCTTCACGGTCGAGGCCGGCGAGGCCATCGACCCGCGGGACTCGGAGGTCTGGGCGTCCATCTCCGTGAACTGCAAGCACACATTCCACAACCCGGAGCCGGGAACGCTCATCCTGGGCGGGATCGGGTTGCTGGCGGCCGGGGTGGCCCGCCGACTGCGGCGAGGCTAGTCCCGGTTTCGATTGCCTCTGGCGAGCCGCCGACGCCAGTCGGCGGGTGGTGCGGCCATCACCCGCCGACTGACGTCGGCGGCTCGCCAGAGGGAAATACTGGTGCCCCGCGTCCGGCCTGCGGCCGGACCGCTATCGAACTGGCACTTCTCATTTCCCCTCTTGACGCAATCCTTAGAATGCCGATAAAGATTGTGCCGGTGATACCGGCATCGGCTTCGGAGTGATTGCCGCTTATGAGCGCCTTGCCGACTGACCGACCCCGGCTGGCCGACGAGCAGATCGCCGCCGCCAGCCGCGACCTCGCGACCGCATCACCGCAGGACATCCTCCGCTGGGCGGTGGAACAATTCCATCCGCGGCTCCTGATGGCCACCGCGTTCGGCGCGGAGGGCTGTTGCATCATCCACATGCTCGCGGAGATCGAGCCGGCCACGAAGGTCATCAACCTGGAGACCGGCTACCAGTTCCCCGAGACGCTGGAGTTGCGCGAGCGTCTCAAGACCCGGTACGGCATCGAGGTCGAGTACATCTACCCGGAACAGACCGTCGCGGAGTACGAGGCGGAGCACGGCGGCCCACTGCACGTCCACCGGCCGGACCAGTGCTGCCACGACCGCAAGATCCTGCCGCTGCGCCGGGCCGTCGAGCGGATCCGGCCGCAGGCGTGGATCAGCGCCATCCGCAAGGATCAGACCGCCGACCGGGCGGTGGCCGGAGTGGTGCAGTGGGACCCGAAGTTCCAGCTGGTGAAGGTGAACCCGCTTTTGGGCTGGACCAAGAAGGACGTCTGGAAGTTCATCATCGACCACGACGTGCCGTACAACCCGCTGCACGACCGGGACTACCCGAGCATCGGATGCTGGCCGTGTACTCGCGCGGTCGGCCCCGATGAGGACGACCGGGCCGGCCGGTGGGCCGGCAAGGTCAAGAAGGAGTGCGGGCTGCACGTGATCGAACACCGGGACGGGTCCGGAATCTGAGTCATCAGGTCGTCAAGTCGTCAGGTCATCAAGTCCGGTCGGGCCGGACGCGCCCGATGGTTTGCGACCTGACGACTTGACGACCTGACGACCTGACGACACAGGATTGCCCATGCTGTTTTCCGCGAAGTCCGAGTACGCCTGTCTGGCGATGCTGGAGTTGGCCGCCCGGTACGGCGACCCGCGGCCGGTGCGACTGGCGGACATCGCCGACAAGCACGGCATCCCGCAGCGGTTCCTGGTGCAGATCCTCCTCCAGCTCAAGGGGGCGGGTCTGGTGGCCAGCACCCGCGGCGCGGCCGGCGGCTACCAGCTCGCCCGGCCGCCGGAGGAGATCGCGCTGTCCGACGTGCTGGGGGTGGTGGACCGGGCCGACGCCCCGACCAACCGTGGCCGCGGCAACGGCCGCCGCGGCGACGTGACCGCCCTGGCCGCCGCCCTGCACGGCGTTTGGGACCGGATCCTCACCGCCCGCCAGCAGATCCTCAAGCAGACCACCCTGGCCGAACTCGTGGAAGCCGGCCAGGGGTTGCAGTATGTGATTTAGTCCTTGGTCATTCGTCATTCGTCATTCGTCATTAGTTCTAAGCTAATGACGAATGACGAATGACGAATGACGAATCTGGAGTGAAGATGCCCGACCTGGTCCCCCCGCACGGCGGCGTCGCCGAGCCGATCGACCGCACCGCTGCCGAGCTGAGCACCCCGAACACGACCCCGATCCCGATCAGCGACGCCGACCTGTCCACCCTGTACCGCATCGCCGACGGCGGGCTGTCACCCCTGACCGGGCCGATGACCCGCCTGGAGTACGACCGCGTCCTCGACGAGGAGGTGATCGTCCGCGACGGCAAGAAGTACGCCTGGACCATTCCGCTGGCGTTCCCGGTCGAGGAGGCGCTGGGGAAGACGCTCCAGACCGGCACGGACTACCCGCTGCAGAACGAGCGCGGCGAGACGGTCGGCGTCCTGACCGTCTCGGACGTCTACAAGTGGGACAAGGCGCACTACAACCGGTCGGTCTACCAGACCGGCCGGACCGACCACCCCGGCGCCCGGATCGCGCTGTCCGACCCGCGAACGTACCTGGTCGGCGGCGAGGTGCGGGTCAAGCCGCAGCCGAAGAACCCGGAGTACGGCCAGTTCGTGCTGACCCCGCGGCAGACGCGGGCGCTGTTCGCCGAGAAGGGCTTCCAGCGGGTCGTGGCGTTCCAGACCCGCAACGCCCTGCACCGGGCGCACGAGTACGCCCTGGTGGTCGGGCTGGAGCGGCTGACCCGCGAGGGCCACTTCACCGGGGCCGTGCTCAACCCGCTGATCGGCGAGACCAAGTCCGACGACGTGGACGCGGCCACCCGGATGCGCACTTATCGGGCGATCATCGACAACAAGGTGCTCGGGCAGGGGGACGCCGACGAGGAGTTGTGGAAAAAAGTCGGCCGGCCGTTCATCGACAACGTGCTGCTGCTGGGCCTGGACATCAAGATGTTCTACGCCGGGCCGAAGGAGGCGGTGATGCACGCCGTCTACCGGCAGAACTTCGGGTTCACGGACATCGTGATCGGCCGCAAGCACGCGGACGCCCCGTTCGACGACGGCACGGACATCTGGGACGGGCTGGCCGCGCAGCGGAAGTTCGACACGCTGAACGGCGACTTGAAGATCCAGCCGGTGAAGGTCGGGTTCGCGGCGTTCTTCGAGGAGTTGGGCCGGGTCGGCCTGGTCGAGGAGTACGCGCCGAAGGGGTACAAGCAGGTGTCGATCAGCGGCCGGGATCTGCGGGAGAAGCTGCGGGCCGGCGAGTTGCCCGACCCGCGCATCCTGCGACCGGAGACGGCCCAGGTGCTCATAGAGCGGATGAAGGCGTAGCCGCTTCCCGGCTGGTGGGAGCAGTCGCCACCAGCCGGTAGGGCTCCGGCCGTTCGCCAGAACGGCGCCGCCTCAGCCTGCGGACGACCAGCCCGACGGCGGCGATCGCCAGGATTGTTGCCGGCTCGGGGACCGGGACCACGTTGTACCCGAGATCGAAGAACTGCTGAATCGTCGTATTGCTCACGAACGACGGCGCGTTCAGCCAGCCGGTCATCAACTCGTTGCGCATGTCCCGCCCTTGCGGGTCGGTGATCCCCGTCAGCCCGCTGCCGCTGGTGTTCTCGTTCCAGTGGGCGTTCGCGGTCCCCCCGCCGCCGGCCAGCTCGACCGGGACGGACGTGTCGCCGGACCGGTCGAACTCGGTCTGCCACATCGCCAGGGCGCCGGCGCCCGTGTACTGGCCGGAGCCGCTGGAGTACAGGCCGTTGCTCGCCCACAGGGTGCCGAACCCCATGACGTGGGCCATCTCGTGCATGATGACCGACAGGAGGGTGCCGTTGGCCTCCATGTTGGGCAGATCGGCAGTGTCGAACCGCATCGATCCCGCGGTGGCGTACCGGAACCCGCCCTGGTTCGAGAAGCTGGTCGGGCCGGCCGAGCCGAGCGTACCGCCAGGCCCGCCCAGGTCCGCGCCGGACGCGTTGATCGTGATGCCGGTCAGGGTGACGCCCGCTGGCCGGTAGCCGACGATGTGAGTCTCCCAGAAGCTCGCCGCGGTACTGAACGTCGCCTGCTGCGACTCGGTCAGCCCGCCGGTGAAGTTCACGGTGATGTCGAACTGGGCGCGGGCGGTCGAGAGTTGCCCCGCGGCGGCCACCGAAGCGACGACCGCGAGGCACCAGAACCGTCGGCAGGTCATGCTCACTCCGGGTGGCAATGCGAGGCCGGTCGTGCCCGGCAGACGGGCGCGAAAGCGGTGGTTGCGGGTCGGGTCAACGGGCGAAGGGCGAACAACCGTGCGACGGTTGCGAGTTCCTTCGTTCTACTTGCCCATTTCACAGCCGTCCACCCGGCCCCACCGGTCCGACCAACCGGACGACCCAGTCCCGCAGGCTTCTCCATTTCTTCCCGCTTCCGGATTCAATCCGACGCGCCGATTCGCTATAACCGGGTTCGGCACGGATGACCGGCTCGCCCATTCTCCATCTTGCACCATCGTTGCCACCAGATCGGAGTGGTTGGACATGCGTCTTGCTCGATTCATCATGCTCGCGATTGTGGCGGTCGCCTGGAGTCAGCCCGCGTTCGCGCAGACCTCGGCCATCCCGGTGCTCAACAGCCGCCCCGGTGCGGCGTACACACTGTACCTGAACTTCGGCGGGTTCAACTTCGGCCCCGGCACCTGGGGCGGAAACTGGTCGAACTTCACCCCCGGCAACACCCCGGCGTACACCATCGACGGGTCGTCGAACTTCAGCGCGGCCGAGGTCACCAACATGCGGGAGATCTGGTCGCGGGCGGCGGAGAAGTACGCGCCGTTCAACGTCAACGTCACGACCGTGGACCCGGCCGCCGCGGGGAGCACCGACAACCAGCGGCGGACCTTTTATGACTCCCAGGCCCGGATGATGCACATGGTGATCGGCGGGAATGGGGCGTGGACCGGCGGGGCCGCGGGCATCTCGTTCCAGGACGTGGCGGACGCCACCTACGTCAACAACCCCGGGTCGCACACCAACTTCACTTTCTCGGCGGTGTACAACAACGGGACGATCCTCAAGGGGATCGCCGAGACGGTCGGCCACGAGAACGGCCACGCCCTGATATTGAGCCACCAGAGCCGGTGGAACGGTGGCATTCTCGAAGAAGAGTACGACCCCGGCACCCCGCCCGGCCAACCC
>DATLIF010000061.1:0-8332 GCA_035539575.1 Fimbriiglobus sp.
GCCCAGCGCGAGGTGGCGCGGCAGCCCGAGCTGCCGCGCCACCTCGCGCTGGGCTCGGCCCTCCAGGTCGCACAGGACGACCGGCAGGCGGAGCCGGTCCGGCAGCCGGGCCAGCTCGGCGTCGATCACCGGCCGGAGGTCGGACCAGACGTCCGGCGGCGGAACCTGGGGGTGCGGCATGGGGTCCACCTGCGATTCCCGGACCCGACGGCGGGCCCGGACCGCCCGGGCCTTCAGCGCGGTGCGGTAAGCCACCCCGTACAACCAGTTGCCGACCTGCTCCCGCGGCCGGACCGAACCGGCCCGGCGCGCCAGCACCACAAAGACCGCCTGGAAGGCGTCGTCCGCGTCGTGTGGGTTGCCGGCCAGCCGGCGGCAGACACCCAGGACCATCGGCCCGTGCCGGCTGACCAGGGCGGCGAACGCGTCCGCGTCGGCCGCTTGCACGAACTCGGCGAGGAGCTGGCCGTCGGTCGGCCCGGCGTCGGGGGACGCGAGTACGGCCCGCCGTAGCGTCGGGATCAGGCGGGCGGTCGGCGGACGGGTCGGCATCGGCGGTTCCTCGGGCCGGTGGGCCTCACCCAGGTATTGCCGTGTCCGGGGCCGGCGCTCCGTTCAACGGGGTTCGAATTACTGACGAGCCGACCCCATCACGCACACAGGACAAGGGAGCCGGATAGAGTGATTATATACATATGTACATTATGCCTGCCCTTATTGACAGTCTCCGATGGATCGAGTGCAGCCATAGTGAACATAAGTTTCAATGCGAATGTGTGTCATGTGACGAATATGGCGTCTGAGCCGAGATGATTTCGGGTTTGTCAAGTACTTTGGGCAAATCGTAACTTTTGACGGTATAAGGCCCTAGTACGATAACAAACCGCATACTATTTCGCGTTCGACAGTTAGAATCTGTCGAAAGCACAATTCATTCTTGACAAAATCTTGGATAGACAGATACTAGTCCTTCAATTCAGGTAGGGAGGAAACCCGATCCTGAACTACCCCCTCTTTTTATTTCGTGGAGCCCGTCCATGAAGTTCCGTCTTCGCTGCGAGACTCTGGAGACTCGTGAGAACCCCTCCGGTCCGGACCTGCTCGACCCAGTAGGCCCGCTCCCCACGCCGGACCCGACCGAACCGGGCCAGCCGGCCCCGACCGAACCGCCCGCGCTGCCCCCGATCGTCACCCCGAGCCTGGGTGTTCCGTACAACCCGTGGGGTGGCTAACGCCCGAACGCCAGCGCGTATACGAACCCGGCCCCGGACGACCGCCTGACTCGCAGCGGTCGCCCGGGGCCGGCGGCTTTTTGTAGTCCGGTCACTCCGTGACCGGATCTGCGAAGACCGGTCACGGAGTGACCGGACTACGAGTTACGCCACGAACCCGCGCGGGTCCTCGATCTGGCCGGTCAGGGCGCTGGCGGCCACGGTCAGCGGGCTGGCCAGGAACACCTTCGCCTCCTTGTGGCCCATGCGGCCGGGGAAGTTGCGGTTGGTCGTGCTGATGCAACTGATGGGGGTGTTCAGCCGGCCGAAGGTGTCCGACGGCCCGCCCAGGCACGCCGCGCAACTGGCGTCGCCGATCTTCGCCCCGGCCGCCAGGAAGATGTCCTTGAGCGACTGGTTGCCGATCTTCTCCGTCTCCAGCCCACGGGCGACCTCGGTCGTGGCCGGCACCACGAACGTGTCGATCCGCACCGACTTGCCGGCGAGGATGCCGGCCGCGGCCTTGAAGTCGGTCAGCTTGCCGCCGGTGCAACTGCCGATGTAGGCGCGGTCGAGCCTGGTCCCCTTCACCTCGGAGACGCTCGCCCGATTGTCCGGCGAGTGCGGCTTGGCGACGACCGGCTCCAGCTTGGTCACGTCGTAGACCTTCTCGAAGACATACGCCGCGCCCGGGTCGGCCTTCAGGGCGGTGTACGGCCTGCTGCCGGTCCGCCGGCCGCGCTCATTGACGTAGTCGAGCGTGACCTGGTCCGGGGCGATGAGCCCGTTCTTGCCGCCAGCCTCGATGACCATGTTGCACAGGGTCATCCGCTCCTCAATGTTCAGCGCATAGACCCCGTCGCCGTCGAACTCCATCGCCTTGTAGGTGGCCCCGTCGCAGCCGATGTCGCCGATCACCGCCAGGATCAGGTCCTTGGCCATGAGGTACGGCGGCAACTGGCCGTGGAAGACGAATCGCATGGTCGGCGGGGTCTTCAGCCAGGTCTTACCGGTGCCCATGGCGAACCCGGCGTCGGTGTTGCCGATGCCGGTGGCGAACTCGCCGAACGCCCCGGCGGTGCAGGTGTGGCTGTCGGTGCCCAGCAGCACCTCGCCGGGCCGGGTGTGCCCTTCCTCCGGCAGCGCGATGTGGCAGACGCCCTTGTACCGCTCGGACCCGACGTCGTAGTAGTACGGCAGGTCCTGCTCCTTCGCGAACGCGCGCAGCACGTCCACGTTGCGGTTGGCCATCGCGTCCTTGGTGAAGATGTAGTGGTCCGGGATGACCACCACCTTCTCCTTGTCCCAGACCTTCGCGTTCTCGCCGAAGTGCTTCTTGAAGATGCCGATGGTGCCGGGGCCGCAGACGTCGTGGGTCATGAGCACGTCCACGTTGACCCAGACGTTCTCGCCGGGCCGGACGGCGTCGCGGTCGGCGGCCCGGGCCAGGATCTTCTCGGTCAGTGTCATCGCGGGGGGCATATCGGGGCTCCGTTATTGGCGGGGGTTCAGTTGCGGGTCGTTGAACAGGTCGGCCAGCGGCAGGGTAAACCCGGGCAACACGTCGCCGCCGTCCAGGGTGTCGGTGTAGCGGAGGAGCGTCGCCTGGTCGGGTTGATTCGGGTCGGCGTACACCGCAACGGTGCGGGCCAGCGGGTCGATGACCCAGACCAGCTTGGTCCCGGCGGCGAAGAATTCCCGGAGCTTCCGGGCGGTCATGCCCGGCCGATCGGACTCGGAGAGAATTTCGACTGCCAGGTCCGGCGCGTAATCGACGACCGGCCGCAGGTGGGCGGAGTCGCCGGGCAGGTTCGGCCAACTGGTGAAGTGGACGTCGGGAAGTCGGACCAGCCCGGCCCTCAGTCGCATGTTCGAGTCGGGGGCGCCGAACACCCCGAGGTTATGGGTCCGCTGGTACGTCCACAGGTAGCCCATGAGCGTGAACGCCAGATACGCTTCGCGGGCCCCCATCGGCTTCTCCACCAGTACGCCGTCCACCAGTTCCACGCGCCGCCTCGGCTCGCCGGTCGCGAGCCGCAGTTGGTCTTCCTCCGTCGCGGTGCCCGGGTACGGGTGCCAGAGGATACGATGCAACGGGACGTCGCCCAGCGCGCGGACGGCGTCGGCGAGCGTGTCGTACTCGGGCGGGGCCGTTGGGGTCATGGCCGGGTCTCCGTGCTACTCCCTTCATCATACGGCGTGGGAACGCAACGGGGCGGGCCGCCAGGCCCGCCCCGCGTCGTCCCGGTTCGCCCGGGCGCTAGTTGCTGGTCAGCTCGAACTTGACCGTCGCGCTCTCCGTGACGTTGCACTCCAGGGGCGTGGACTTCGAGTCGCCGTACTTCGGGGGTAGCGCGTTCTTGAACGGCTGAATCCCCTTGGCCTCGAAGTTCCGGTACATGAAGTCGCTCTTGGCCTCCCGGCCCTCCGGGGTGTCCGGGAAGTCGGGGACCTTCAGGTTCGCCACCGTCGGCTCATACTTGGTGACCACCACCTTGTAGTTCCGCGGCAGGGCACCGTCCTCGTTGCCCAGGGTGCTCAGGCGGAACGCGCCGGCCTTGTCCGTCGTGCCGTGCGCCGGCCGGCCGTCCTTCTCGTCGCCGACCGCGTAGAAGTAAATCGTCGCCCCCTCGACGGGCTTGCCGTCCAGGGTGACCACGCCGCCGACCGGGACCGGCGTGAACTTGCCGCCGCACCCGACCGCGGCCGCCAGCAGGACCGCCAGCCCGGCCGGCACTAGCCTCCGGGTTCGGCTCCGGGGTTCGCGCATCGGGGCACCTCAGAAGTTGGAGACCACGCGGCCGTCGTTGCGCCAGCTCAGGTACGTGTACGTCTCCTGGTTGAGGAACTGTCCGATGAACCGCACCGAGCCGTCGCAGAAGGCGAAGTTGACGCCACCGGTGTGGCGGGACTTGTACCCCCGCGACACGGCCCCGTTGGCGGCGCTGCGGAAGTTGTCGGTGCCGCTGCAGGTGAGGTTGCCCAGCGGGTGGCCGGCCTCGATGCTATCGACCGGCGTGAAGTGGTTGATCGGGATGTTGGTGTACCCGAGGTTCACCCAGGACTTCGCGTCCACCCACCCCTGCTGGGGGAGCATCTCCGAGACGCGGTTGTTCTGGCCCACCAGCGTTTCGCCGACCAGCAGCGTGTTGGTCGTCCCGTCCGAGACATCGCCCATCCGCAGGGTGAGCCCGCCCCAGTTGAACATGCCCAGGACGGCGCTGCTGTTGGTGGCGGTCCGCTCGTTGCCCACGCCGCTGAGGCCCCAGGCCGTGTTGGTGCAGTTGCCGCGGAAGGTGAACTGCGGGCCGCAGTTCTCGAACGGGCAACTCGGGCCGTACACGCCCATGTAGTTGCAGTGCAGCCCGACCAGGTTGGCCGGCGGGGTGTAGGAGTCGCTCGGGCAGCGGTAGGTCTTGACCGGGTTGACGCGGAACGGGTTGGGCTGCCCGGTCAGGGCGGCCATGCCGCCGGCGATGTCGTGCATGCTCGACCCGCTGCGGCGGGCCCACCGCAGCGGCTCGGGCTGGCTGAACCAGCCGCCTCCGTAGTTCGGTTCGATCGGGATGCCGATGAGCGCGCTGAGCGGGCTGCTGCCTCCGTTGCTGTAGTTGTACAGGCCGGTCTGCTCGATGAACGGCAGGACGTGGTACAGCCAGCTCCCCCGGCTCGGGCGGGTGTGCGAGCTGCCCCACTGCCCGCCGCTGACGTACGGCTGGGCGGTCAGAGCATCGACCGGGTTGTAATGGCCGCCGCGGGGGAACGTGCCGAACGCGTCGTGGTGGTTGTGGGTGGCCAGGGCGATCTGCTTGAGGTTGTTCATGCACTGGGCCCGGGCGGCGGCCTCCCGGACCTTTTGCACTGCGGGCAAGAGGAGTCCGATCAGGATCGCGATGATGGCGATCACCACCAGCAGTTCGATGAGCGTGAACGCCGGACGGGGACGGGGTGCGGGCATGATGGCCCTCCCGGGTCGGAAAGTGAGGAGGACAGGCGCAGGTCGGCGGATGTGGGCGAGAAAGACTCCGCGCGAAGAGGCGACTCCGGTTTACCACCGCGCGGGCCGGGGACGCAAGCGCAAACTCTCGCCGATACGTCCCTGCGTTACCCGGGGAACGCGAAGACGCCGGGATCGACGTGAAAGTAACGGGCCAGCCTGCCGATCTGCTTGCGGTTGAGCTTCCGCTTGCCGGAGAGGACTTCGGAGATGGTGGACTCTGCGATGCCCACCCCCTTGGCGACCTCGGCCTGGGTGGTCTCGCGCAGGTCGATGAAGTAACGGAGCATCCGCGAATCCGGGACAGGGGCGATTGGGATGACCGTTTTTTCGTACGCCTCCACCAGATCGCTCAGAACATCGAGGTAGTCGTCCTCGGGCGCGGAGAGTTTGTTCTTGTCGATCAGACTGTTGATGACGCCGATGGCCGCGTCCAACTCGTCGTCCGAGCGGATCGGACGGAGCGGAAAGGTGTGGATTAGTTCCAGGTAGCGATCCTGGACCTTTCCGTATACCGAGCCGAGCGACGATCCATCTCGTTTTCGGGTCATGGCTAGTCGGTCTTCCATTTACCGCGGGAATACTCAGCGTGCGTCAGCACGTGGCGAACAAACAGAACACCTCGGTTGTAGTGGATCGCGGCAATCAACCGATACTTATTCCCGCCGATGTCGAACACGACAAACTTGCCGACCCGATCCACTCGACTGCCCATCTCGGCCCTCACGTCGTCGAACGACTCCCACTCTGCCCGCTTGGCGTGCTGAAACCACTCTTCAAGCGGGGCCAAAGCACGGGGGTGGATGCTCCAGAATTCTCGGAGCATCCGTTTTGAGATAATGCGCATGGGTCACAGTCCGTGAACTTTGATAGCCGTCCATGGCACTTCCCATGACCAGTACGTTGCACCAGTGCAACCACGGGTCAGTCCCTACTTCTTGCGACATGATCTTCGCAATCTGCGAACATGTCAAGCCCGATCCAAAAGACTCGTCTACAATCCCTCCACCCCCGGAGCCCACACCATGCACCACCCCGCGCTCGATCCGCCGATGCTCACCCCGGACCTGCCCGGCGTCGGCGGGCGGATCAAGGTCCACCCGGACGACTTCGAGGTCGAGGAGGTCCCGTCCTACGAGCCGTCCGGCGAGGGCGACCACCTGTACCTGTGGGTCGAGAAGCGGGAGGTCGGCCCCGAGTTCTTCGCCCGCACCATCGCCCAGCGACTCGGCATCCACGCCGGGGCCGTCGGCACCGCCGGCCTCAAGGACCGCCACGCCGTCACCCGCCAGTGGGTGTCGGTGCCGAAGGAAGCGGAACCGCGACTCTCGCACATCGACGGCGGCGGCATCCGGGTGCTGGCCGTGTCCCGCCACGTCAACAAGCTCAAGCCGGGCCACCTCCGCGGCAACCGGTTCCGGCTGCTGATCCGCGACGCCGACGCCTCCCGGGCCGACGCCTTCGCCGCGGTCGTCGAGCGGTTGCGGGCGCACGGGATGCCGAACTACTACGGCCCGCAGCGGTTTGGCCGGGACGGCTCCACGCTCGACCTCGGGTTCCGTTGCCTCGCTGGCCAGCAGCGCCGCCGGGTGCGGCCGTTCCAGTTCAAGTTCGCCCTCTCGGCGGTTCAGTCGCTGTTCTTCAACGACTACCTCGGCCGGCGCCTGACCGATGGCCTGCTGCGGGCGGTGCTGCCCGGCGACGTGATGATGAAGCGGCCAGCCGGCGGCATCTTCGTGGCCGAGGACGTGGAAATCGAACAGAACCGCTTCGATCACCGGGAAACGGTGACGGCCGGCCCGATGTTCGGCGGCCGGATGTACCCTGCCGCGGACGTCGCCGCCGAGCGCGAGGCGACGGTCCTGGCCGACAACAGGCTGTCGCCGGAGGCGTTCACCGGGTTCGGCAAGCTGATGAGCGGCACCCGGCGGCACAACCTGGTCTACCTCGACGACCTTACGGCCGACTGGGAGCCGGAGGGCCTGCGGCTGGCGTTCACACTGCCGTCGGGGTGCTACGCGACGGTGCTGCTGCGGGAGGTGATGAAGTCCCCCGCCGAGGCGGAGGAAGAGCCGGCGGACGAGGAGTGACCGGGCGCGGAATCCCGACCCGGCCGGGAGGATTTTCCCGGGCTGCCCTGTCGCGTCCGCCGCGCCGCCGCTACAATTCCCCCGCTTTGCTCCCCGACGATGCGGGCCGACGTGTGCCCGCCGGGGCGTGGCCCTTTACCCCGATCGGATTGGCCCGACGGCGCGAACCCCTCGTGCCCCGGGTGCCCTCCCAACCCCTATATGGTCAACCGCAACCTCCTCCGCCAGTTCGACGACGACAACACGGACCGCGAAATCGAGCAGATCTTCAGTCAGGGTCCGGACCTCGGGCTAGACGCATGGCTGCCGGCCGAGTCCCAGGTCTTCGAGTCCAACAAGATCGTCTCCGGCCGGGTGCTAGAGATCCGCGGCGAAGACGTGGTGATCGACATCGGATACAAGTCCGAGGGGATCATCAAGATCGACGAGTGGCGGGACGAGGCCGGGGACATCGTCAGCCCACCCAAGCCCGGCGACACCATCGAGGTGCTGCTGGAGACCGCGGAGGACGAGGACGGGACGATCGGCCTGTCCTACCGCAAGGCCAAGCGGCAGAAGGAGTGGGAGGCGATCCTCTCCAAGCACAAGGAGGGGGACGTCGTCACTGGCGGGGTCACCAAGAAGATCAAGGGCGGCCTCCTGGTCAACATCGGGGTCAACGTGTTCCTGCCGGCCAGCCAGGTGGACATCCGCCGGCCGCCGGACATCGGCGAGTACATCGGCCAGAACATCCAGTGCATGATCCTCAAGATCGACGAGCAGCGGCGCAACATCGTCGTGTCCCGCCGCAAGCTCATCGAGGTCATCCGCGACGAGATGAAGCGGAAGCTGATGACCGAGCTGGAGACCGGCCAGATCCGCAAGGGGATCGTCAAGAACATCGCCGACTTCGGCGCGTTCGTGGACCTCGGCGGCATCGACGGCCTGCTGCACATCACGGACATGGGCTGGCACCGCGTCACCAACCCGCACGACGTGGTGAAGATCAACCAGGAACTCGAGGTCTACATCCTCGGCATCGACCGCGACAAGGA
>DATLIF010000062.1:0-1755 GCA_035539575.1 Fimbriiglobus sp.
TCCGCACCCGCGACCTGCTGGGCGACGACACCGCCCGCCTGCGGGCAGCCCCGCTCGGGCTGGCCGAGGCGGCCACCGAGGAGCAGAAGCAGTTCTGGATCGCGGTGCAGGACTACCTGGCGAAGCGGTAAGATGGCGAGCGGGGGGCGTAAGCCCCCCGAGTGTGCAGACCCTCGGGGGGCTTACGCCCCCCGCTCGCTGAGTTGCACCATGTCCGTCCCCGACCTCGGCCCCAGCGCTCACCTCGTCCCGCCGCTGTACCCGGCGTCGGTCTATGCCATCCCCGACCTCGACGCGCTGGACGCCATCTACGACGGCGGCCCCGGGTTCATCTACGCCCGCGACGGCCACCCCAACGCCGCCCGTCTCGCCGAGCAACTCACAAAGCTCGAACGAGCCGCCTGGGGTGTTGTCACCGGCTCCGGCATGGGAGCCATCACCGCCGGGCTGCTCGCGCTCGTCTCCGCCGGCGACCGGGTCGTTGCCAGTAACCGCCTCTACGGCAAGACGACCAAACTCCTACGACAGGAGTTACACCGCTTCGGCGTCACGACGACGGTCGTGGACGCCTCCGACCTGGACGCCGTCCGCGCCGCGCTGGAGGAACCGGCTCGCCTACTCATCACGGAGACGATCTCCAACCCGCTCTGCCGCGTCTCGGACCTGCCGGCTCTGGCCGACCTGGCGCACCGCGCCGGGGCGAAGCTGTTCGTGGACAACACCTTCGCCACGCCGGTGCTGTGTCGGCCGCTCGAACTCGGTGCCGACCTGGTGATGGAGAGCCTGACGAAGCTGATCGGCGGACACTCGGACGTGACGCTGGGGTTCCTCGGCGGCACAGACCCGGAGTTGCTGCCGACCGCCTCCGCCGTGGTCAGCACCTGGGGGCTGGCGGCGAACCCGTTCGACTGCTGGCTGGCCGACCGCGGTCTGGCCACGCTCGACCTCCGCGCCCGGACCGCCACCGCGAACGCCGTCCGCATCGCCGACTGGCTCGCGGGCCAGCCTGGCGTCTCGCGGGTGATCTACCCCGGCCGGGCGGACCACCCCGACCACGACCTGGCGAAGCGAATGTTGCCCGAGGGCTGCGGTCACATGCTCTGCTTTGAACTGGCCGGCGGTCGTGAGGCGATCAACCGGTTCCTGCGAACGGCGACCGGCATCCCGTTCAGCCCGTCGCTGGGCCACGTCTCCACGACGTGCAGCCACCCGGACACCACTTCTCACCGCTACGACAGCCCGGCCGAGAAGCGCCGCCAGGGGATCACCGACGGCCTCATCCGGCTGTCGGTCGGCTGCGAGCCGGCGGGCGCGATCGAGGCGGAGTTGGCGAAGGGCCTATCATAACCCCGTCTGAACACCCCGAGGGTTCCACCCATGTCCGGCCGGCTCGCGCACAACGTCTTCTTCAGGCTCAAGGACAGCTCCGCGGCGAAGGTCGAGGAACTGGTCGCGGCGTGCAAGAAGTACCTCAACGTCCAGCCGGGGATCGTCTTCTTCGCGGCCGGCACGCTGGTCCCGGACCTGGACCGCGACGTGAACGACCGGGACTGGCACGTCGGGCTGCACCTGGTGTTCATCGACAAGGCCGCACACGACGCCTACCAGGACGACCCGACGCACAACCGGTTCATCGAGGAGATGAAGCCGAACTGGGCCGGCGTCCGGGTGTTCGACTCCTACGTGTGACCGGCCAGCGCTTCGGAGTCTGGTCCCCCTCTCCCCGCTGGGGAGAGGGGGACCAGACTCCGAAGC
>DATLIF010000063.1:0-5240 GCA_035539575.1 Fimbriiglobus sp.
CCACGAACGCAGCGCCGGCGATCTCGAACATCACCGACCGCGGCATCCGGTCGGGCGGCGACACCGGGGCGATGCCGTTCACGGTCTCCGACGACCAGACCGCGGCCGGCCAGTTGCCCGTGACCGCGACCTCGTCCGACGAGGGCGTGGTGCCGCTCTCCGGGATCGCCCTGACCGGGACCGGGGCGGACCGGACCGTGAACATTACCCCTGCGCCCGGCCGGACCGGGTCGGCGGTCATCACCCTGACAGTCCGCGACGAGCAGGGGTTGGCGGCTGCGGACACGTTCACCGTCAGCGTGTTCCCGCCGCTGGCGACGCCTGGCGACATCCCGCTCAACGGCTCCGGCCTGAGTGACACCCTGCCACCGCTGGACTCGCCGGAGTGGCGGCCGCAGGCCAACGGGCTACGGATCTGGGACGTGACCGAGGGGACCGGGGCCATCGTTGAGACGGGCGACACGATCACCATTCACTACCGCGGCTGGCTGCTCAACGGGACGGTGTTCGACGCCAGCGAACCGCGCGGCCAGCCGAACACGTTCGCGCTGGGCGGCTTGATCCAGGGATGGCAGCAGGGCATCCCCGGGATGAAGGAGGGCGGCACCCGCCGGCTGTACATCCCGGCCGCGCTGGCCTACGGGGCGGGTGGCCAGGGGAACGTCCCGCCCAACGCCGACCTGGTGTTCGAGATCCAGCTCATCGACACGATGTGACCCATGTTGGGCTGTCGAACTGGCGAGCGGCCGACATCAGTCGGCCGCCCGCTACGCCATCACGGCCGCACCGGCTGGGTCCACGCCACTTCCATATCCCCGGCCGCGTAAGGATTCGGGTGCGGCTTGCTCGACGTCACCTTCGCCCGGACGTACAGCTCCTTGCCAGTGAGCTTGTAGCTCGGCCGCAGGTCCGTCGAGTGAGCCACCACCTGGCCCACCTCGTCCGAGTACACCCGCGTCACCGGCAACTCCTTGCCGTCGTCGCCGAGACGCGGTTCGCTGTCGAGCTTGGCAGATTTCATCGTCGCGATGAATTCCGTCCTGTACGTCACCCACGGCTCGCTACGAATTGACACTCTCAAAAAGTCGCCGTCGCGGCGGATGTCGTCCAGCACCACGCCGGTCGAGCCGTAGAAGTCGCCGGCCTCTAGAGCCGCCACCAGCGCCTCGGCGGTCAGGTGCGGGGCCCGCACCATCACCCACCCGCGGCCGGGGTTCACCTGGCCGACGCCCCACTGGTGGTAGCGGTGCGAGTCGTCCGTCGCCAGCCCGTAGACGACCGGCAGGCCGTGCTTGCCCAGCCGCAGCGCCAGGAGGATGTCCCACATCCGCTCGACGGAGGCGTGCGTCGGGTCGCCGTAGTTGCGCACTCCAGGGTGGCCGTTGAACACCTCGAAGAACTTCACGCTCTCGGTCAGCAGCATGTCCTCCGCCCGAACCCCCCAGCCGAAGTTCGGGTGGTTGACGAACGCGATCATCGGCCGACCGGCCTTCCGCGACTGCTCCGCCACCTGCCGCACGTTCACCTCGATCGTCTCGGCCACATTGCCGCCGTCGATCGGCTTGACCACGTCGCGCAGGTTGATCGCATTCATGTGAACGGGGGCCTTGGCGTACCTGTGCGTGATCTCCTCGGCCGGGATCATCTGGAACTTGCCCGGCTCCTCCAGCAGGCCGCGGTACTCGGCCTGGGGCTTGAGCCGGACGAGGGTCTTACCGTCCTGCTCTTTCCGCTGGACCCACGCACGGCCGAACCGATTCTCGTACTTGCGCATTGCGGCCGGCCGCGGTTCCTTGCCGTCGCCAGCGACCCACTTGTCCCCCTCGGCGAGGACGTTGTGCTCGGTCAGGGCGAGGAAGTGGTAGCCGTTGCGCTTGTACCAGTCGGCGATCATCTCGGGGAAGTCGTCACCGTCGCTCCAGAGCGAGTGCGTGTGCAGGTTCCCCTTCCACCACTTCGCGGTGCCGTTGCCGACCGCCGGGATCGGTTCTCTCGGCGGCTCGCTCGTCGGCTTCGCGGCGTTCTGGACGGCGACCGCAGCCGAGAAGACGCCGACCGTCAGGAGGGCTGCGCAGACGGAGCGGAGAGTCGGGCTCACGGCGCACCTTTACACGGGTGGGACGGATGACACCGTTGGGATACGGCCAGGCCGGCGGGTCGTCCGCCCCGGTGGCGACTTTCCGCGGTCCACGAGCCGATAGAATTGGGGTATCACCCGGAGGGGCTTCATGCGGCTGTACCTGCTCATCTTCGCGGCCGTCGCGCTGACGCTGGTGCCGGTGCTGATCTTCGATGACGAGATCGACTCGCACTTCGCCGGCGAGGAGGGACTGCGGCGGCTGGAGCAGTACGGCGGGTGGGCGTGGCTGGTCGGGATCGGACTGATCGTCTGCGACCTGTTCCTGCCGGTGCCGTCCACGGCGGTGATCGCCGGGCTGGGGATGATGTACGGCCCGTGGCTGGGCGGGCTGGTCGGAGGGATCGGATCGACGCTGGCCGGCCTGGTGGCGTACGCTGGCGGGCGGTGGGTCGGGCGGCCGGCGGTCCGGGTGTTCGCCGGGGATTCCGACCTGGAGAAGCTATCGCGGTTCTTCGCCCGACATGGGCTGTGGGCGATCGCGCTTTCCCGCTGGATGCCGTTACTGCCGGAAGCGCTGTGCTGCCTGGCCGGGACGGGGCGGATGCGGCCGCGGCCGTTCCTGGCCGCGCTGGCGTGCGGCAGTTTCGCGATGGGGTTCGCGTTCGGGTTCCTGGGGATGAACTACCTCGACAACCCGACGACCGGACTGGTGCTGAGCGCCGCCATCCCGCTAGCGGTGTGGCCGCCGGTCCACTACTTCATGTACCGGCGGGACGATCAGACCCCGGAAGGGTCATCGGGCAGCGGGGACGCGCCCGGCGGCGGGGTGCCCTTCCCGGACCGCACGTAGTCGGCCCGCCGCTTCGCGTACTCCTCGGCCGACAGTACCTCCAGCTCCACGTCCTGACTCCTCTCCGCCGTCTCCTGGCGGAAGATCTGCTTGAGGAACGGCACGCACCATCCGCAGCCGGTGCCGGCCCCGCCGCACTGCGAGAGTTGACTCGCCACCTTCGGCTTGTGGATGCGGACGTAGTTCACCAGCTTCCGACGGGTGACGTGGAAGCACAGACACACCTTATCGTCCAAATCCATCCCGCGCCTCCGCGAAGCAAAGGATGAAGGCTGAAGTATGAAGGATGAATCCCGAATGGAAGCCGAGTCCGCGGTTTCCGGTTCATCCCTCATCCTTCATAATTCATCCTTCAAGCCTCCCGTTCAACCGGAGGTCGGCCGTGGAACATCCGGTGGTGCTGTGCGGGCTGGGCCGGGTCGGGTGGCGGGTGTTCGACTTCCTCCGCTCGACCGGCGTGCCGGTCGTCGCGGTTGACCAGCACGTCACCTCCGACGACCTCCGCCTCAGTGGCATGAAGCTGGTGAAAGGGGATTGCCGACAAGCCACGGTCCTCGAACAGGCCGGCGTTGCCGACGCCCGCGGCGTCATCATCGCCACCAGCGACGACCTGGTGAACGTCTCGACTGCCCTGCTCGTCCGCCGGCTCAACCCGGATTGCCGGGTCGTCGTGCGGATGTTCAACCAGAACCTGATCCCGCGGTTCGGGTCGGCCGTCCGCAACACCACGGCCCTCTCCGTCTCCGCGCTGACCGCGCCGCTTCTCGCGCTCACCGCCCTGACCGGCGACTCGCTCGGGGCGTTCAAACTCGACGGCGGGTCGCATCAGATCGCCGAAATCACCGCCGCCGAGGGGTCCGACCTCGTCGGCCAGACCGTGACCGACCTCGCCGGACGACAACAACTCCTCGTGCTCGCCCACATCCCGGCCGACGGCGAGCCGAGGCTGCTCCACGACGTGGCCGGTGACGCCCCGCTGTCACCGGGCGATCGGGTCGTGGTGTGCGGCCGACCGGACGAGTTGGGTCCGCTCCTGGAGTCCGGCCGCGGCGACCTGCTGCCGGGTGTGCTGTGGGCCGGGTGGCTCCGCCGGCAACTGCGGACGGTCCGCCGGACGGTCGGTGCCATCGACCTGCCGGTGAAGCTCGGCACGTCGGCCCTGTTCCTGACGCTGTTCGTCAGCACGCTGGTCTTTCGGTACGGCATCGGCACCGGATGGGCCGACGGGCTGTACCAGACAGTGACGGTCGTCGCCACCGGGGCGGAGCTACACGGCGAGAACCAACCCGGGTGGGCAAAGGTGTTCCTGAGCGTGCTGAAGATCGCCGGGGCGGCGCTCCTGGCCGGGTTCACCGCCATCATGACCAACTACCTACTGAAGGCGCGACTCGGTGGGGCGTTGGAGGCCCGCAAGATCCCCGACGGCGGACATCTCGTCGTCTGCGGACTGGGTAACGTTGGGTTCCGGTGCGTCGAGGAGTTGGTGCGGATGGGCAAGCCGGTGGTCGCTGTCGATCGGGTGAACGACAACCCGTTCGCCGCCACCGTTCGTCGGATGGGCGTCCCGGTGATCGTCGGCGACGCCACGGTGTCCGAGGTGCTGCGGCAGGCGCGGGCCGACACGGCACGGGCGGTGATCGCGGCCACATCCTCGGAACTGGCCAACCTGGAGATCGCACTTCTGGTCCGCCAGGAGAACCCGTCCCAGCGGGTCGTCGTCCGGTTAACCGACCCCGACTTCGCACAGGCCGTTCGGGAGGCGGCTAGCATTCGGTTTGCGATGTCTGTCCCTGCACTGGCGGCCCCGGCGTTCGTCGCGGCGCTCTACGGCGACCGGGTGCAGACGCTCGTCTCGGTCGGCGGGCGGACGCTGGCCGTCGTCGAGTTGATAGTCCAGCCGAACGACCCCTGCCTGCACGAGACTTCGCTGATCGCGGCGATGGTCGATTACCGGCTGTTGCCTGTCGCGGTGTCCGGTCAGGTGCCATTTACGGCCCAGGGCATCCCCCGCGGCTATCGGCTCAAGGACGGCGACCGGCTGACGGCGGTCATCGGACTTGCGGACCTGGACCGGCTACTACGGCGGGAGCGGGCAGCGGCCGAGTGGGACGTTGTGATCGACGCCCACCCGGCACTTATCAGCGGCTCGCTGGTGCCGGTCGTCCGGACAGCGCGAGGATGTTCGCAGGAGGAGGCGGAAGAGTTGTTGAAGCAACCGGGGTTCACACTCGCGACGGGACTGACGCGCGGTGCGGCGGAGGAGTTGCTGGCACTGGTGAGCCGGGAACGAGCGAAGGCCCGGGTGGTGAA